>NZ_JAMBMT010000005.1 GCF_040371085.1 Psychrobacter sp. AH5 | reverse complement strand
AGCTGATTATTAAGGTTAAGAAGTGCGCGTGAACACGCTCTTCTTAACCCAGACTCATATCTATGTTTTTAAATAGTTCTTACTCTCTCGTCGAGTAGTATAGTTCTGTATAAAACAGAAAGAAGTAATCATTTGATAATCACTTGTTTCTGTTTATGCTATTCTAAATATTCTATTTAATCGCGCTTGTTTATTAATGGTGGAGCCAAACGGAGTCGAACCGTTGACCTCCTGCGTGCAAGGCAGGCGCTCTACCAACTGAGCTATGGCCCCTAAATAATGGTAGGCCTGGGCAGACTTGAACTGCCGACCCCCGCGTTATCAACACGGTGCTCTAACCAGCTGAGCTACAGGCCTGTACGAGGCATATACCTCTAGCTAATAAACTAGCTTAAACTAAAGAACAACTTGTTGTGAATTCTTGCCAAGTGAATGCCGTCTATAAGGAGGTGATCCAGCCGCAGGTTCCCCTACGGCTACCTTGTTACGACTTCACCCCAGTCATCAACCACACCGTGGTGAACGCCGTCCTAAAAGGTTCGGCTATCCACTTCTGGTGCAATCAACTCCCATGGTGTGACGGGCGGTGTGTACAAGGCCCGGGAACGTATTCACCGCGGCATTCTGATCCGCGATTACTAGCGATTCCTACTTCATGGAGTCGAGTTGCAGACTCCAATCTGGACTACGATAGGCTTTAAGAGATTCGCATCACATCGCTGTGTAGCTGCCCTCTGTACCTACCATTGTAGCACGTGTGTAGCCCTGGTCGTAAGGGCCATGATGACTTGACGTCGTCCCCGCCTTCCTCCAGTTTGTCACTGGCAGTATCCTTAGAGTTCCCGGCTTAACCCGCTGGTAACTAAGGACAAGGGTTGCGCTCGTTGCGGGACTTAACCCAACATCTCACGACACGAGCTGACGACAGCCATGCAGCACCTGTATTCTAATTCCCGAAGGCACTCCCGCATCTCTGCAGGATTCTAGATATGTCAAGACCAGGTAAGGTTCTTCGCGTTGCATCGAATTAAACCACATGCTCCACCGCTTGTGCGGGCCCCCGTCAATTCATTTGAGTTTTAACCTTGCGGCCGTACTCCCCAGGCGGTCTACTTATTGCGTTAGCTGCGTCACTAAGTCCTCAAGGGACCCAACGACTAGTAGACATCGTTTACGGCGTGGACTACCAGGGTATCTAATCCTGTTTGCTACCCACGCTTTCGAACCTCAGTGTCAATATGATGCCAGAAGGCTGCCTTCGCCATCGGTATTCCTCCAGATCTCTACGCATTTCACCGCTACACCTGGAATTCTACCTTCCTCTCACCTATTCTAGCCTAACAGTATCAGATGCAGTTCCCAGGTTAAGCCCGGGGATTTCACATCTGACTTATCAAGCCACCTACGCTCGCTTTACGCCCAGTAATTCCGATTAACGCTTGCACCCTCTGTATTACCGCGGCTGCTGGCACAGAGTTAGCCGGTGCTTATTCTGCAGCTAATGTCATCGTCCGTGGGTATTAACCACGGAGTCTTCTTCACTGCTTAAAGTGCTTTACAACCAAAAGGCCTTCTTCACACACGCGGCATGGCTGGATCAGGGTTGCCCCCATTGTCCAATATTCCCCACTGCTGCCTCCCGTAGGAGTCCGGGCCGTGTCTCAGTCCCGGTGTGGCTGATCATCCTCTCAGACCAGCTACAGATCGTCGCCATGGTAGGCCTTTACCCCACCATCTAGCTAATCCGACTTAGGCTCATCTAATAGCGAGAGCAACAAGTTGCCCCCTTTCTCCCGTAGGTCGTATGCGGTATTAATACGAGTTTCCCCGTGCTATCCCCCACTACTAGGTAGATTCCTAAGTATTACTCACCCGTCCGCCGCTCGTCATCTGGGAGCAAGCTCCCAATGTTACCGCTCGACTTGCATGTGTTAAGCCTGCCGCCAGCGTTCAATCTGAGCCATGATCAAACTCTTCAGTTTAATCTGCATGTAACCCTTTAAAGAGGTTACGAAACTTGGCTCATTTAATCTGGCAAAATCGCTTTAAATTATGTTCGTAATGAATTAACTTTGAGTTTTTCTGCTGTCTTAAATGATAATTTTTATAGTTAGAATAAACTCCGAAAAGAAGTTCAAACCAACTTTATTTTTAGCACTCTTGCTCAGCAAAAATCCACACAAGTTGTTCTTTAGTTATGCTTTTAAATAGTGTCTCTTTACTGTCGTCCAGTTAAAGAGTTATATCAATCTTGTTTGCTAAGATAGCCTTAAACCCTTATGGGCCGTTCTATCTAGCGAGCTGACTATCATATCATATTCGATGTGTCTGTCAAGCTTTTATTTTAAATCTTTATAATTTGTATCTTAAGTTAAGAATTTGATTTAACTACCTTATTTGGTAGTTTGTCTCGTCCTGTCCCTTAATGAGGTGCGTATTATAGACGCTTTATTTGCTAAGTCAAGAATTAAATTATTTTATTCTAAAAGTAATTTAGTGGGTTGGGTGATTAGTTAATAGCTTCGCTATTAATAATAAGTGGTAAACCACTTCTCAATCCGCCTTCCCTTCCGACTGGGTGGCATTATACGCGCTTTGCTTTGGGCGTCAAGGGGTTTTGGAAATTAATTTACTATTTCCGTATTGTCTGACAAACCTTATATTTTCTAGCGCTTTTGACTGTTGATTTTATTACCTTTATTGCTTTGAAGCTAGCTTTTGTGAGTTGTACTATTAATTAACTTGTAAAAAACGCCTCTAGTAAGAGACGTTTGATTCGAAATTGCTCAGCTCGGCATTTAATATTATCAGATGACCGTGATATCTGTATCAATGTATAGCATAGTATCATCGTTGTTGCTTTGATAGAGATCATAGCCTACTTGATTAGAAGTCGCTGCTTTGGTAAAGTCTGTTAATACGACCTTATCGGCATCTCCTGAAGTTTCATTCGCACTATCGCCATTGATGAACAGCGTATTGTCATCATCAGTGATACCAATGACATCCTGTAATGAAAGACTTAGAGTTTGAGAGATACCATTAGTCATCTCTATAACTTCAATATCATTAACATTGTTTAAATCAATCGAGATACTGTCAAAGTATAGCGTATCTATATTTTGAGAACCATCACCTATTAAAGCGTCTGTCGACTCATCATCGATGTCGACGGCTCTGCTTGCTTGGCTAGTCATCATTCTATTACTATTGTTAGCATCGTAAGTCAGACTTATAGTTAAAGTAGTCATATCTTGATCACCATCATTATCAATAGCGGTATATGATATGGTCTCCTGATAGTCTGCGCTTACTGTTTTTGGTGCCGTATAGCTATAATCAGCATTATCAAAATCAATTACGAAGATACCATTGTTGGTTGTCGTTACTGTGACTGTATTTGTTGCCATGTCATAGCTATAACTAGTAGTAGCTGCTGTAGAAGTAAGTACAGCTGTGTCTATGTTATAAGTGAAATTACCAACACCACCGATATTAATGGTTGTGAGAGTCAGGCCATTGCCGTCTGCGCCGAACTGCACACTAGAGGAACCAGCAAGATTACCTGATAACGTAGTAATATCAATGTCGTTTAAAATACTGTCCTCTAAGGTTTGAGGAGTCACTGTCACGCCATCCTTATCAATGCCCATAACACCACTACCATCATAAGCGATAGGATCAAGCAAGGTGTTAGAACCTAAATTTACGATTGAATAAGCGGCTGCGTCTATCTTATTGGTATTCAAGAAGCCAGTCCAAATGGCCTCTTCTGCTGCCTGAATACCTACGTCATTAAAGTTGCTGTTCGCAGAACCCTCCAAAAGACTTGGACCGCCATTACCTCGGTTAGGTTCTCCATCGGTAATAAAAATAGCTTTATTTAATAGCGTAGCTCCACTAACATCTGCAATTTTACCACTGCTACCGAATGCAGTTATTGCTGCAGCTAATGCAGCATCATAATTAGTAAAGCCATTAGAGACATTGATATTATCAATTGCAACAAGTGCATCTGCAGCAGATAACCATGTGGATCCAATAATATTACTAGTTGATTGGAAAGTGACTAGTCTCACCGCAACTTCACCAAACTCATCATACTTACTAATAGCTTGTATCAAAGCTGATTTTGCTAAAGCTAACCTTTCTCCTCTCATGCTTCCAGATACATCAAGCATCAATAGCAAATTAGTATTAACAGGCTCTACTAAAATGTTTTCATTAACATCATTAGCCAGTGGCGAATCATCTTCGATAGTGAGCGTGAATACTGATGAGCTTGAGGTATTGAAACCGTCACTAACGGTAGCCGTAAAGCTCAAGTCAAGATTGTCTTCGCCATTAGTATTTGGATGATCAATTGGTTTTAAGAGCTCTGCAGTATAGTTAGCTGAGTAGTTGCCATTACCATTATCGGTAAACGCATCGATGGTCATAGTAATCACGTCTACTGGATTGCCTCCTATCATAGCTGAGCCTGTTAAGACATTGCCAGCCTGTGACCAAGTGACTTGACTGCCGCCTGAAGTAATTGCATTATTTCCAGTAGGCCCATTTAAGGTCACACTAAAGTCGCTAGCAGACATAGGGTCTGGATCGACTACTGTAATGACTCCGGTCTGTGTTGTTAAAAAAGCATTGTCAGTAAATGGTGGGAGAGCGTCATTGTCAGGGATACCTCCTGGTAAGCCTTCTTCGGAAACTGTGGTAGAGCTGATACTAATCGTTGGTACGGTGTCGTTATCAACAATGTTCATATCCGCAGTGGCTTGACCGACCACGATGGCCTCAAAGCCGCCGCCGACCGGATTACTGATGGTGATGCCAACCAGCTCACTACCCTCAGCGATAAAGTCATCGATGGTATCAATGTCAAGATCGGTGCTGCTAGTGCCTGCAAGGATGGTCACTTGCACCACACCGGTAAAGTCGGTGCCGTCAATGGCCACGCCACTATAAGTCACATCAACCACCACATCGGTGATCGCATTGACCGGGTTGCCATTGCTATCGGTTAAGCTGATCGGGAAGCTGGCACTATTACCCTCTTCAACGTCGCCCACGGTGTCGGCGATCGAGACGGTGATGGTATCCTCCGCCCCAGGATCAGCTTCATCAACAATGTTCATATCCGCAGTGGCTTGACCGACCACGATGGCCTCAAAGCCGCCGCCGACCGGATTACTGATGGTGATGCCAACCAGCTCACTACCCTCAGCGATAAAGTCATCGATGGTATCAATGTCAAGATCGGTGCTGCTAGTGCCTGCAAGGATGGTCACTTGCACCACACCGGTAAAGTCGGTGCCGTCAATGGCCACGCCACTATAAGTCACATCAACCACCACATCGGTGATCGCATTGACCGGGTTGCCATTGCTATCGGTTAAGCTGACTGGGAAGCTGGCACTATTACCCTCTTCAACGTCGCCCACGGTGTCGGCGATCGAGACGGTGATGGTATCCTCCGCTCCAGGATCAGCTTCATCAACAATGTTCATATCCGCAGTGGCTTGACCGACCACGATGGCCTCAAAGCCGCCGCCGACCGGATTACTGATGGTGATGCCAACCAGCTCACTACCCTCAGCGATAAAGTCATCGATGGTATCAATGTCAAGATCGGTGCTGCTAGTGCCTGCAAGGATGGTCACTTGCACCACACCGGTAAAGTCGGTGCCGTCAATGGCCACGCCACTATAAGTCACATCAACCACCACATCGGTGATCGCATTGACCGGGTTGCCATTGCTATCGGTTAAGCTGATCGGGAAGCTGGCACTATTACCCTCTTCAACGTCGCCCACGGTGTCGGCGATCGAGACGGTGATGGTATCCTCCGCCCCAGGATCAGCTTCATCAACAATGTTCATATCCGCAGTGGCTTGACCGACCACGATGGCCTCAAAGCCGCCGCCGACCGGATTACTGATGGTGATGCCAACCAGCTCACTACCCTCAGCGATAAAGTCATCGATGGTATCAATGTCAAGATCGGTGCTGCTAGTGCCTGCAAGGATGGTCACTTGCACCACACCGGTAAAGTCGGTGCCGTCAATGGCCACGCCACTATAAGTCACATCAACCACCACATCGGTGATCGCATTGACCGGGTTGCCATTGCTATCGGTTAAGCTGATCGGGAAGCTGGCACTATTACCCTCTTCAACGTCGCCCACGGTGTCGGCGATCGAGACGGTGATGGTATCCTCCGCCCCAGGATCAGCTTCATCAACAATGTTCATATCCGCAGTGGCTTGACCGACCACGATGGCCTCAAAGCCGCCGCCGACCGGATTACTGATGGTGATGCCAACCAGCTCACTACCCTCAGCGATAAAGTCATCGATGGTATCAATGTCAAGATCGGTGCTGCTAGTGCCTGCAAGGATGGTCACTTGCACCACACCGGTAAAGTCGGTGCCGTCAATGGCCACGCCACTATAAGTCACATCAACCACCACATCGGTGATCGCATTGACCGGGTTGCCATTGCTATCGGTTAAGCTGATCGGGAAGCTGGCACTATTACCCTCTTCAACGTCGCCCACGGTGTCGGCGATCGAGACGGTGATGGTATCCTCCGCCCCAGGATCAGCTTCATCAACAATGTTCATATCCGCAGTGGCTTGACCGACCACGATGGCCTCAAAGCCGCCGCCGACCGGATTACTGATGGTGATGCCAACCAGCTCACTACCCTCAGCGATAAAGTCATCGATGGTATCAATGTCAAGATCGGTGCTGCTAGTGCCTGCAAGGATGGTCACTTGCACCACACCGGTAAAGTCGGTGCCGTCAATGGCCACGCCACTATAAGTCACATCAACCACCACATCGGTGATCGCATTGACCGGGTTGCCATTGCTATCGGTTAAGCTGATCGGGAAGCTGGCACTATTACCCTCTTCAACGTCGCCCACGGTGTCGGCGATCGAGACGGTGATGGTATCCTCCGCCCCAGGATCAGCTTCATCAACAATGTTCATATCCGCAGTGGCTTGACCGACCACGATGGCCTCAAAGCCGCCGCCGACCGGATTACTGATGGTGATGCCAACCAGCTCACTACCCTCAGCGATAAAGTCATCGATGGTATCAATGTCAAGATCGGTGCTGCTAGTGCCTGCAAGGATGGTCACTTGCACCACACCGGTAAAGTCGGTGCCGTCAATGGCCACGCCACTATAAGTCACATCAACCACCACATCGGTGATCGCATTGACCGGGTTGCCATTGCTATCGGTTAAGCTGATCGGGAAGCTGGCACTATTACCCTCTTCAACGTCGCCCACGGTGTCGGCGATCGAGACGGTGATGGTATCCTCCGCTCCAGGATCAGCTTCATCAACAATGTTCATATCCGCAGTGGCTTGACCGACCACGATGGCCTCAAAGCCGCCGCCGACCGGATTACTGATGGTGATGCCAACCAGCTCACTACCCTCAGCGATAAAGTCATCGATGGTATCAATGTCAAGATCGGTGCTGCTAGTGCCTGCAAGGATGGTCACTTGCACCACACCGGTAAAGTCGGTGCCGTCAATGGCCACGCCACTATAAGTCACATCAACCACCACATCGGTGATCGCATTGACCGGGTTGCCATTGCTATCGGTTAAGCTGATCGGGAAGCTGGCACTATTACCCTCTTCAACGTCGCCCACGGTGTCGGCGATCGAGACGGTGATGGTATCCTCCGCTCCAGGATCAGCTTCATCAACAATGTTCATATCCGCAGTGGCTTGACCGACCACGATGGCCTCAAAGCCGCCGCCGACCGGATTACTGATGGTGATGCCAACCAGCTCACTACCCTCAGCGATAAAGTCATCGATGGTATCAATGTCAAGATCGGTGCTGCTAGTGCCTGCAAGGATGGTCACTTGCACCACACCGGTAAAGTCGGTGCCGTCAATGGCCACGCCACTATAAGTCACATCAACCACCACATCGGTGATCGCATTGACCGGGTTGCCATTGCTATCGGTTAAGCTGATCGGGAAGCTGGCACTATTACCCTCTTCAACGTCGCCCACGGTGTCGGCGATCGAGACGGTGATGGTATCCTCCGCCCCAGGATCAGCTTCATCAACAATGTTCATATCCGCAGTGGCTTGACCGACCACGATGGCCTCAAAGCCGCCGCCGACCGGATTACTGATGGTGATGCCAACCAGCTCACTACCCTCAGTGATAAAGTCATCGATGGTATCAATGTCAAGATCGGTGCTGCTAGTGCCTGCAAGGATGGTCACTTGCACCACACCGGTAAAGTCGGTGCCGTCAATGGCCACGCCACTATAAGTCACATCAACCACCACATCGGTGATCGCATTGACCGGGTTGCCATTGCTATCGGTTAAGCTGACTGGGAAGCTGGCACTATTACCCTCTTCAACGTCGCCCACGGTGTCGGCGATCGAGACGGTGATGGTATCCTCCGCTCCAGGATCAGCTTCATCAACAATGTTCATATCCGCAGTGGCTTGACCGACCACGATGGCCTCAAAGCCGCCGCCGACCGGATTACTGATGGTGATGCCAACCAGCTCACTACCCTCAGCGATAAAGTCATCGATGGTATCAATGTCAAGATCGGTGCTGCTAGTGCCTGCAAGGATGGTCACTTGCACCACACCGGTAAAGTCGGTGCCGTCAATGGCCACGCCACTATAAGTCACATCAACCACCACATCGGTGATCGCATTGACCGGGTTGCCATTGCTATCGGTTAAGCTGATCGGGAAGCTGGCACTATTACCCTCTTCAACGTCGCCCACGGTGTCGGCGATCGAGACGGTGATGGTATCCTCCGCCCCAGGATCAGCTTCATCAACAATGTTCATATCCGCAGTGGCTTGACCGACCACGATGGCCTCAAAGCCGCCGCCGACCGGATTACTGATGGTGATGCCAACCAGCTCACTACCCTCAGCGATAAAGTCATCGATGGTATCAATGTCAAGATCGGTGCTGCTAGTGCCTGCAAGGATGGTCACTTGCACCACACCGGTAAAGTCGGTGCCGTCAATGGCCACGCCACTATAAGTCACATCAACCACCACATCGGTGATCGCATTGACCGGGTTGCCATTGCTATCGGTTAAGCTGATCGGGAAGCTGGCACTATTACCCTCTTCAACGTCGCCCACGGTGTCGGCGATCGAGACGGTGATGGTATCCTCCGCCCCAGGATCAGCTTCATCAACAATGTTCATATCCGCAGTGGCTTGACCGACCACGATGGCCTCAAAGCCGCCGCCGACCGGATTACTGATGGTGATGCCAACCAGCTCACTACCCTCAGCGATAAAGTCATCGATGGTATCAATGTCAAGATCGGTGCTGCTAGTGCCTGCAAGGATGGTCACTTGCACCACACCGGTAAAGTCGGTGCCGTCAATGGCCACGCCACTATAAGTCACATCAACCACCACATCGGTGATCGCATTGACCGGGTTGCCATTGCTATCGGTTAAGCTGATCGGGAAGCTGGCACTATTACCCTCTTCAACGTCGCCCACGGTGTCGGCGATCGAGACGGTGATGGTATCCTCCGCTCCAGGATCAGCTTCATCAACAATGTTCATATCCGCAGTGGCTTGACCGACCACGATGGCCTCAAAGCCGCCGCCGACCGGATTACTGATGGTGATGCCAACCAGCTCACTACCCTCAGCGATAAAGTCATCGATGGTATCAATGTCAAGATCGGTGCTGCTAGTGCCTGCAAGGATGGTCACTTGCACCACACCGGTAAAGTCGGTGCCGTCAATGGCCACGCCACTATAAGTCACATCAACCACCACATCGGTGATCGCATTGACCGGGTTGCCATTGCTATCGGTTAAGCTGATCGGGAAGCTGGCACTATTACCCTCTTCAACGTCGCCCACGGTGTCGGCGATCGAGACGGTGATGGTATCCTCCGCCCCAGGATCAGCTTCATCAACAATGTTCATATCCGCAGTGGCTTGACCGACCACGATGGCCTCAAAGCCGCCGCCGACCGGATTACTGATGGTGATGCCAACCAGCTCACTACCCTCAGCGATAAAGTCATCGATGGTATCAATGTCAAGATCGGTGCTGCTAGTGCCTGCAAGGATGGTCACTTGCACCACACCGGTAAAGTCGGTGCCGTCAATGGCCACGCCACTATAAGTCACATCAACCACCACATCGGTGATCGCATTGACCGGGTTGCCATTGCTATCGGTTAAGCTGATCGGGAAGCTGGCACTATTACCCTCTTCAACGTCGCCCACGGTGTCGGCGATCGAGACGGTGATGGTATCCTCCGCCCCAGGATCAGCTTCATCAACAATGTTCATATCCGCAGTGGCTTGACCGACCACGATGGCCTCAAAGCCGCCGCCGACCGGATTACTGATGGTGATGCCAACCAGCTCACTACCCTCAGCGATAAAGTCATCGATGGTATCAATGTCAAGATCGGTGCTGCTAGTGCCTGCAAGGATGGTCACTTGCACCACACCGGTAAAGTCGGTGCCGTCAATGGCCACGCCACTATAAGTCACATCAACCACCACATCGGTGATCGCATTGACCGGGTTGCCATTGCTATCGGTTAAGCTGATCGGGAAGCTGGCACTATTACCCTCTTCAACGTCGCCCACGGTGTCGGCGATCGAGACGGTGATGGTATCCTCCGCTCCAGGATCAGCTTCATCAACAATGTTCATATCCGCAGTGGCTTGACCGACCACGATGGCCTCAAAGCCGCCGCCGACCGGATTACTGATGGTGATGCCAACCAGCTCACTACCCTCAGCGATAAAGTCATCGATGGTATCAATGTCAAGATCGGTGCTGCTAGTGCCTGCAAGGATGGTCACTTGCACCACACCGGTAAAGTCGGTGCCGTCAATGGCCACGCCACTATAAGTCACATCAACCACCACATCGGTGATCGCATTGACCGGGTTGCCATTGCTATCGGTTAAGCTGATCGGGAAGCTGGCACTATTACCCTCTTCAACGTCGCCCACGGTGTCGGCGATCGAGACGGTGATGGTATCCTCCGCCCCAGGATCAGCTTCATCAACAATGTTCATATCCGCAGTGGCTTGACCGACCACGATGGCCTCAAAGCCGCCGCCGACCGGATTACTGATGGTGATGCCAACCAGCTCACTACCCTCAGCGATAAAGTCATCGATGGTATCAATGTCAAGATCGGTGCTGCTAGTGCCTGCAAGGATGGTCACTTGCACCACACCGGTAAAGTCGGTGCCGTCAATGGCCACGCCACTATAAGTCACATCAACCACCACATCGGTGATCGCATTGACCGGGTTGCCATTGCTATCGGTTAAGCTGATCGGGAAGCTGGCACTATTACCCTCTTCAACGTCGCCCACGGTGTCGGCGATCGAGACGGTGATGGTATCCTCCGCCCCAGGATCAGCTTCATCAACAATGTTCATATCCGCAGTGGCTTGACCGACCACGATGGCCTCAAAGCCGCCGCCGACCGGATTACTGATGGTGATGCCAACCAGCTCACTACCCTCAGCGATAAAGTCATCGATGGTATCAATGTCAAGATCGGTGCTGCTAGTGCCTGCAAGGATGGTCACTTGCACCACACCGGTAAAGTCGGTGCCGTCAATGGCCACGCCACTATAAGTCACATCAACCACCACATCGGTGATCGCATTGACCGGGTTGCCATTGCTATCGGTTAAGCTGATCGGGAAGCTGGCACTATTACCCTCTTCAACGTCGCCCACGGTGTCGGCGATCGAGACGGTGATGGTATCCTCCGCCCCAGGATCAGCTTCATCAACAATGTTCATATCCGCAGTGGCTTGACCGACCACGATGGCCTCAAAGCCGCCGCCGACCGGATTACTGATGGTGATGCCAACCAGCTCACTACCCTCAGCGATAAAGTCATCGATGGTATCAATGTCAAGATCGGTGCTGCTAGTGCCTGCAAGGATGGTCACTTGCACCACACCGGTAAAGTCGGTGCCGTCAATGGCCACGCCACTATAAGTCACATCAACCACCACATCGGTGATCGCATTGACCGGGTTGCCATTGCTATCGGTTAAGCTGATCGGGAAGCTGGCACTATTACCCTCTTCAACGTCGCCCACGGTGTCGGCGATCGAGACGGTGATGGTATCCTCCGCTCCAGGATCAGCTTCATCAACAATGTTCATATCCGCAGTGGCTTGACCGACCACGATGGCCTCAAAGCCGCCGCCGACCGGATTACTGATGGTGATGCCAACCAGCTCACTACCCTCAGCGATAAAGTCATCGATGGTATCAATGTCAAGATCGGTGCTGCTAGTGCCTGCAAGGATGGTCACTTGCACCACACCGGTAAAGTCGGTGCCGTCAATGGCCACGCCACTATAAGTCACATCAACCACCACATCGGTGATCGCATTGACCGGGTTGCCATTGCTATCGGTTAAGCTGATCGGGAAGCTGGCACTATTACCCTCTTCAACGTCGCCCACGGTGTCGGCGATCGAGACGGTGATGGTATCCTCCGCTCCAGGATCAGCTTCATCAACAATGTTCATATCCGCAGTGGCTTGACCGACCACGATGGCCTCAAAGCCGCCGCCGACCGGATTACTGATGGTGATGCCAACCAGCTCACTACCCTCAGCGATAAAGTCATCGATGGTATCAATGTCAAGATCGGTGCTGCTAGTGCCTGCAAGGATGGTCACTTGCACCACACCGGTAAAGTCGGTGCCGTCAATGGCCACGCCACTATAAGTCACATCAACCACCACATCGGTGATCGCATTGACCGGGTTGCCATTGCTATCGGTTAAGCTGATCGGGAAGCTGGCACTATTACCCTCTTCAACGTCGCCCACGGTGTCGGCGATCGAGACGGTGATGGTATCCTCCGCCCCAGGATCAGCTTCATCAACAATGTTCATATCCGCAGTGGCTTGACCGACCACGATGGCCTCAAAGCCGCCGCCGACCGGATTACTGATGGTGATGCCAACCAGCTCACTACCCTCAGCGATAAAGTCATCGATGGTATCAATGTCAAGATCGGTGCTGCTAGTGCCTGCAAGGATGGTCACTTGCACCACACCGGTAAAGTCGGTGCCGTCAATGGCCACGCCACTATAAGTCACATCAACCACCACATCGGTGATCGCATTGACCGGGTTGCCATTGCTATCGGTTAAGCTGATCGGGAAGCTGGCACTATTACCCTCTTCAACGTCGCCCACGGTGTCGGCGATCGAGACGGTGATGGTATCCTCCGCCCCAGGATCAGCTTCATCAACAATGTTCATATCCGCAGTGGCTTGACCGACCACGATGGCCTCAAAGCCGCCGCCGACCGGATTACTGATGGTGATGCCAACCAGCTCACTACCCTCAGCGATAAAGTCATCGATGGTATCAATGTCAAGATCGGTGCTGCTAGTGCCTGCAAGGATGGTCACTTGCACCACACCGGTAAAGTCGGTGCCGTCAATGGCCACGCCACTATAAGTCACATCAACCACCACATCGGTGATCGCATTGACCGGGTTGCCATTGCTATCGGTTAAGCTGATCGGGAAGCTGGCACTATTACCCTCTTCAACGTCGCCCACGGTGTCGGCGATCGAGACGGTGATGGTATCCTCCGCCCCAGGATCAGCTTC
Source organism: Psychrobacter sp. AH5 (assembly GCF_040371085.1). Classification (NCBI taxonomy): domain Bacteria; kingdom Pseudomonadati; phylum Pseudomonadota; class Gammaproteobacteria; order Moraxellales; family Moraxellaceae; genus Psychrobacter; species Psychrobacter sp. AH5. The sequence goes on along the minus strand of NZ_JAMBMT010000005.1, from coordinate 20,761 downwards.
ATCAACAATGTTCATATCCGCAGTGGCTTGACCGACCACGATGGCCTCAAAGCCGCCGCCGACCGGATTACTGATGGTGATGCCAACCAGCTCACTACCCTCAGCGATAAAGTCATCGATGGTATCAATGTCAAGATCGGTGCTGCTAGTGCCTGCAAGGATGGTCACTTGCACCACACCGGTAAAGTCGGTGCCGTCAATGGCCACGCCACTATAAGTCACATCAACCACCACATCGGTGATCGCATTGACCGGGTTGCCATTGCTATCGGTTAAGCTGATCGGGAAGCTGGCACTATTACCCTCTTCAACGTCGCCCACGGTGTCGGCGATCGAGACGGTGATGGTATCCTCCGCCCCAGGATCAGCTTCATCAACAATGTTCATATCCGCAGTGGCTTGACCGACCACGATGGCCTCAAAGCCGCCGCCGACCGGATTACTGATGGTGATGCCAACCAGCTCACTACCCTCAGCGATAAAGTCATCGATGGTATCAATGTCAAGATCGGTGCTGCTAGTGCCTGCAAGGATGGTCACTTGCACCACACCGGTAAAGTCGGTGCCGTCAATGGCCACGCCACTATAAGTCACATCAACCACCACATCGGTGATCGCATTGACCGGGTTGCCATTGCTATCGGTTAAGCTGATCGGGAAGCTGGCACTATTACCCTCTTCAACGTCGCCCACGGTGTCGGCGATCGAGACGGTGATGGTATCCTCCGCCCAGGATCAGCTTCATCAACAATGTTCATATCCGCAGTGGCTTGACCGACCACGATGGCCTCAAAGCCGCCGCCGACCGGATTACTGATGGTGATGCCAACCAGCTCACTACCCTCAGCGATAAAGTCATCGATGGTATCAATGTCAAGATCGGTGCTGCTAGTGCCTGCAAGGATGGTCACTTGCACCACACCGGTAAAGTCGGTGCCGTCAATGGCCACGCCACTATAAGTCACATCAACCACCACATCGGTGATCGCATTGACCGGGTTGCCATTGCTATCGGTTAAGCTGATCGGGAAGCTGGCACTATTACCCTCTTCAACGTCGCCCACGGTGTCGGCGATCGAGACGGTGATGGTATCCTCCGCTCCAGGATCAGCTTCATCAACAATGTTCATATCCGCAGTGGCTTGACCGACCACGATGGCCTCAAAGCCGCCGCCGACCGGATTACTGATGGTGATGCCAACCAGCTCACTACCCTCAGCGATAAAGTCATCGATGGTATCAATGTCAAGATCGGTGCTGCTAGTGCCTGCAAGGATGGTCACTTGCACCACACCGGTAAAGTCGGTGCCGTCAATGGCCACGCCACTATAAGTCACATCAACCACCACATCGGTGATCGCATTGACCGGGTTGCCATTGCTATCGGTTAAGCTGATCGGGAAGCTGGCACTATTACCCTCTTCAACGTCGCCCACGGTGTCGGCGATCGAGACGGTGATGGTATCCTCCGCTCCAGGATCAGCTTCATCAACAATGTTCATATCCGCAGTGGCTTGACCGACCACGATGGCCTCAAAGCCGCCGCCGACCGGATTACTGATGGTGATGCCAACCAGCTCACTACCCTCAGCGATAAAGTCATCGATGGTATCAATGTCAAGATCGGTGCTGCTAGTGCCTGCAAGGATGGTCACTTGCACCACACCGGTAAAGTCGGTGCCGTCAATGGCCACGCCACTATAAGTCACATCAACCACCACATCGGTGATCGCATTGACCGGGTTGCCATTGCTATCGGTTAAGCTGATCGGGAAGCTGGCACTATTACCCTCTTCAACGTCGCCCACGGTGTCGGCGATCGAGACGGTGATGGTATCCTCCGCCCCAGGATCAGCTTCATCAACAATGTTCATATCCGCAGTGGCTTGACCGACCACGATGGCCTCAAAGCCGCCGCCGACCGGATTACTGATGGTGATGCCAACCAGCTCACTACCCTCAGCGATAAAGTCATCGATGGTATCAATGTCAAGATCGGTGCTGCTAGTGCCTGCAAGGATGGTCACTTGCACCACACCGGTAAAGTCGGTGCCGTCAATGGCCACGCCACTATAAGTCACATCAACCACCACATCGGTGATCGCATTGACCGGGTTGCCATTGCTATCGGTTAAGCTGATCGGGAAGCTGGCACTATTACCCTCTTCAACGTCGCCCACGGTGTCGGCGATCGAGACGGTGATGGTATCCTCCGCCCCAGGATCAGCTTCATCAACAATGTTCATATCCGCAGTGGCTTGACCGACCACGATGGCCTCAAAGCCGCCGCCGACCGGATTACTGATGGTGATGCCAACCAGCTCACTACCCTCAGCGATAAAGTCATCGATGGTATCAATGTCAAGATCGGTGCTGCTAGTGCCTGCAAGGATGGTCACTTGCACCACACCGGTAAAGTCGGTGCCGTCAATGGCCACGCCACTATAAGTCACATCAACCACCACATCGGTGATCGCATTGACCGGGTTGCCATTGCTATCGGTTAAGCTGATCGGGAAGCTGGCACTATTACCCTCTTCAACGTCGCCCACGGTGTCGGCGATCGAGACGGTGATGGTATCCTCCGCCCCAGGATCAGCTTCATCAACAATGTTCATATCCGCAGTGGCTTGACCGACCACGATGGCCTCAAAGCCGCCGCCGACCGGATTACTGATGGTGATGCCAACCAGCTCACTACCCTCAGCGATAAAGTCATCGATGGTATCAATGTCAAGATCGGTGCTGCTAGTGCCTGCAAGGATGGTCACTTGCACCACACCGGTAAAGTCGGTGCCGTCAATGGCCACGCCACTATAAGTCACATCAACCACCACATCGGTGATCGCATTGACCGGGTTGCCATTGCTATCGGTTAAGCTGATCGGGAAGCTGGCACTATTACCCTCTTCAACGTCGCCCACGGTGTCGGCGATCGAGACGGTGATGGTATCCTCCGCCCCAGGATCAGCTTCATCAACAATGTTCATATCCGCAGTGGCTTGACCGACCACGATGGCCTCAAAGCCGCCGCCGACCGGATTACTGATGGTGATGCCAACCAGCTCACTACCCTCAGCGATAAAGTCATCGATGGTATCAATGTCAAGATCGGTGCTGCTAGTGCCTGCAAGGATGGTCACTTGCACCACACCGGTAAAGTCGGTGCCGTCAATGGCCACGCCACTATAAGTCACATCAACCACCACATCGGTGATCGCATTGACCGGGTTGCCATTGCTATCGGTTAAGCTGATCGGGAAGCTGGCACTATTACCCTCTTCAACGTCGCCCACGGTGTCGGCGATCGAGACGGTGATGGTATCCTCCGCCCCAGGATCAGCTTCATCAACAATGTTCATATCCGCAGTGGCTTGACCGACCACGATGGCCTCAAAGCCGCCGCCGACCGGATTACTGATGGTGATGCCAACCAGCTCACTACCCTCAGCGATAAAGTCATCGATGGTATCAATGTCAAGATCGGTGCTGCTAGTGCCTGCAAGGATGGTCACTTGCACCACACCGGTAAAGTCGGTGCCGTCAATGGCCACGCCACTATAAGTCACATCAACCACCACATCGGTGATCGCATTGACCGGGTTGCCATTGCTATCGGTTAAGCTGATCGGGAAGCTGGCACTATTACCCTCTTCAACGTCGCCCACGGTGTCGGCAATAGAGACGGTGATGGTATCCTCAGGACCTGGGCTCGTCTTCATCGGACGATTGTACCTATTCCAGTAAACGCCATTAACGGTAATTAGAACCGTTTCCAATATAAACCTCATGACCCTAAAGTTAGGGTCGTAACCCGAATTATTATGGGTAGCACTGATTGGTATTATTGTACTAGTGGTTTGGGCATATTTTGCCAAAATTGATCAGGTTACTCGCGCTACAGGCACGGTGATTGCTAGCGCTACGAACCCAAGAGATTCAAGCGGTAGAAGGCGGGGTATTGACTGATGATATTGGTTAAAGAAGGCGAAAGAGGTCACTAAAGGACAATTATTGGTGGACTTTGGAGGAGGACGCGCCCAAGCTGGCAGTGTGGCGAACTCAAACTCTAAGTTAGCGGCGCAAAAGCTAGGCTGGCGGTTTGGAGGCTCGGAGATTTTTGAGCCGGCTTTACAGTTCCAGATGATATCAAAAGTTATAGTGACTATGTAGAAACCAAACGTCAGTTATATAATCGCCGTCGCCAAGCAATTGATCAAGACGTCTCGTCACTACAAAAGATGATGGTATTAGCGAATCATAGAGCTGGAGCAATGAGATGAGACATTATTAACCTATGGTGATGTCAGTCAGGCGGATGTGATTAAATGCGTAGGCAAGTGGCAGAGATTCCAAGCGCAAATCATAATAAGCGTTATAATAACTTTGAAGAAGCACAAAGCGCGATGACCCAAGTCATAGAAGAGCTAAGATACTGAGCTTGAACAGTTGCGTGATTACTCACAAGTGTTCAGAAGAGAAACAACCTATTTGCTCCTACCGATGGTAGGTAAATAATATTTTGATTACCACTATCGGCGGTGTGGTCAAACCGGGCGAGATATCATGATGATTCTGCCTACAGTAGCGATTTGATCCGTTGAAGCTAAGGTCACCCCTGTAGATATAGCTTATGTAAAGAAGGGCAGCGGCCACTGTCAAGCTTGGATGCTTATGATTATTCTATCTTTGGAGCTATGAATGGATCGGTTACTTAAATTGAGTCCAGAATACTTTGATGGAGCAAACACCGAATGGTGAAGAGCCCTTATTTACCGAGTACAGATAAAAATTACAGGCGCCGAATTTGCAGAGCGCGCGTGATGAGATTGTGATTCAAGCCAGGTATGACCGCTTCAGTAGATATAAAGGGCGCAAGAGAGATCTGTGTTTCTTACTTGACCAACCTATTACCAAGACCTTCTCTGAAGGATTAGGTGAGCGCTAATATCTGTACTAAACCTTTAGCCTACTATGTGTTTTAAAGTTATTTTATCAATGAGACGCCCCTATATTTAGGGGCGTTTTTTTTAGTCAAAAATACTCATTAAAACTAATCCATCTCATAGCTATTTAATAATAAATTCTCTACTTTGATCTGTAGTCTAGGTCAACAACATCTTTCAATAAAACCCTCCTAAAACCTAGTACCTGAGCCTCCTTAAACCTCCTGTCTCTGTCTCAAATTACTTCTCTGATTAGTACGTTTGTACTATTACAAAGCCTCAATACCACTCTCTACTAACACTAAATAGATAGTTTAATTTTTTAGTCATAGAAGCGCCTCTATTACTACCATTGACATTTATTATTTAACACCAATAACCAAAAATGCATTTTATAAATGATTTCTTGAAGTTAGCTAAACATTTTTTATTAAACCGCTTATAAATCTTATTAGGAGTCCTGCTATGGACAAGCTACTTAAAAACCCTTATTACCTTATTACTACCCACTATAGCTTTGAGCTTTTACCGCTTGTACAACGACTAATGGTGGGGTTTATAACGAAGGTGATAATCGAAGAGTGAATGGTGTGGCATGGAAAACCAAAGCCGATGTAGATGTAAAGGCACTATTAGCGCAAGAGATAGATAGCCACTAAAACTCGCTTAGTATTCATTCGTAAAAATGATGATGACGCTGAGCAAACGAGCGCCAATATTGCCGTTAACAATAGATTTCAAGTGAGCCTGCAGCCTGGTAGTTATACCGTAGTCGAGTCTTGCGTAGGTACTAACAGTCTAAGCGCTCAAGCGACTGGCTTTAAAAACAATAATTTATCAGCAAATGCCAAAAACTTCCAACTCGCAGGTGGGTCAGACTTATTTTATATATGTCGATATGGATGAGCAAGGCAACAGCTCCCTTATGCAAATTACTGAAAACAATGCCTTACAGATGTTAGCCATAAGCGCTATCAGACACATCAGGTTAGCCGCCGTGGTACCAAACTGTCCACCGCCTGTTGTCGTGAGTGCTCCAGTTTGTCGTCACACCACCAGTAGTCGTTAGACAGCAGACTGTCGTTACTAGAAGAGCCAGCTACTATCGATCTAGAAGTCTTGTTCGATACGGATAAATCAGTGGTCAAGCCAGAATACTTCTCGGAAGTTGCCGAAGTTGCAGATTTTTATGAACCGCTATGCAAACACTACGACAGTCATCGAAGGTTCATACCGATAGTCAAGGTAGTGGACAGCTATAACCAAGCCCTATCACAGCGTCGAGTAAATGCGGTAAGAGACGTTTTAATAAATCAATTTGGCATTGCCGCTGATCGCTTAACGGCTATCGGTTACGGAGAGTCGCGTCCAAGAGCAACTAATGATACAGCAGAAGGTAGACAACTTAATCGCCGTGTTGTCGCTCTGATCAAAGAGAGACGCAGCAATTAAGTCGAACAATCTTATAGAACGTATTTGAGTTACTAAATTTTGAAAAAAGAGAGAATATCATGAATACTATTATCGTAAAAAACCAACGACGCGACTCAAACTATAAGCCAAGTGCAAGTCGTCACCGAAGATGGTACCCCAACTGTCATCACTGCAATGGATAAAGTGAACTATGAGTTCTATGATACGGCTATTAATCGTGCACCTAATCATATTATCACTAAACGCGTGAATATGATTTACATGTCTCGTTTGAAGATAAATGGACAAAATAGCGATCTTATTATAGAAGGTTTTTATGATCGTGAAGATAGCGCACTATTAGGCATGGCTGAAGATGGTCAGTATTATTACTATGTCCCAGATACTGGCGAAGCCTACGATTATGTGGACTCAGCTAGAGGCAGGAGATGTAGAAGGTCAAGCTTTAGGTGGTCAAGACTATACGGCAGTGGCTGTCATACCTTGGTGGATACCGGCTGCAGCAGGATTAGGACTGATCGGTTATAATTGCTGCTGCTACGTAGTAGTAGTGATGATGATAATGATAGTTTGCCACCACCTATAACACTACCGTTAGTATAACAGGTACAACTACTCTTAATGAGGACCGCTGAAGATGGCACTGCTAGTAAAAGCCACATATACTGTCAGTTTGAGTAGTCCAAGCACTGTCGATACTGCTGTAACAATAACTATTAATAATGGTTCAGCTGAGTCAAATGATTATATTGCGCTGCTACTCAAACGGTTATTATTCCCGCAGGTGCTACCTCAGTGACTTTTAGTATACCTATTATCGATGATAATGTATTCGAAGGTCCAGAGGACTTTGATGTCATAATTACTAGTGTGGAATTCTGGTAACGCTACTATTAATCCTACTCAAAATACTGTAAATACTATTATTTTTGATAATGGTACTACCGATGGCGAGACACCGTTAGATCCTGAGAATCCACCGCTTGGCGATGATACGCCAGTAGTAAGTATTATCAGGTACCACTAATCTTAACGAAACAAGTTTTGATGGCACGCCAAGTTGAGGCAGTTTATACCGTTAATCTAAGCAATCCAAGTACAGTTGATACGAGTATAATCGTAACAATCATCGATGGCTCTACAGAAGGTAGTGCTGATTATACTGCACCAGTTACTCAAACGATTACTATTCCTGCAGGTGCTACCTCAGCAACTTTTAGTGTCCCTATTGTCGATGACAGTTTATTTGAAGGACCAGAGGATTTTAATGTAACTGTCACCAGTATAGATTCAGGTAGTGCCACTATTAATCCTACTCAAAATACTGTAAATACTACTATTTATGATGATGGTACTACTGATGGCGAGACGCCATTAGACCCTGAGAATCCACCACTTGGTGACGATACGCCAGTAGTAAGTGTTTCAAATGAAACAGTAAGTGAAGGTGATATCTTAGTACACACTGTCACCTTAAGTAATCCTTCAGCTACTGATATGATCTGTAGCTTTAGTATAGCGATGGTTCCGCCACCGCAGGGGATGATTATAGCAACATTCCTATGTTTAGCGATCGCGTTACTTATGATTCTATCACTGAAACTATTACGGTTCCTGCGGGGAGTGACTAGCTTTACGGTCAGATACCCAACCCTCGATGATGCTATCGCAGAACCAAACGAAACGGTTCTAATTACCGTTAATGGCGTTACTGGAATAGGTACAATCGTCGATGAAGACGAGCCAGGTCCTGAGGATACCATCACCGTCTCTATTGCCGACACCGTGGGCGACGTTGAAGAGGGTAATAGTGCCAGCTTCCCGATCAGCTTAACCGATAGCAATGGCAACCCGGTCAATGCGATCACCGATGTGGTGGTTGATGTGACTTATAGTGGCGTGGCCATTGACGGCACCGACTTTACCGGTGTGGTGCAAGTGACCATCCTTGCAGGCACTAGCAGCACCGATCTTGACATTGATACCATCGATGACTTTATCGCTGAGGGTAGTGAGCTGGTTGGCATCACCATCAGTAATCCGGTCGGCGGCGGCTTTGAGGCCATCGTGGTCGGTCAAGCCACTGCGGATATGAACATTGTTGATGAAGCTGATCCTGGGGCGGAGGATACCATCACCGTCTCGATCGCCGACACCGTGGGCGACGTTGAAGAGGGTAATAGTGCCAGCTTCCCGATCAGCTTAACCGATAGCAATGGCAACCCGGTCAATGCGATCACCGATGTGGTGGTTGATGTGACTTATAGTGGCGTGGCCATTGACGGCACCGACTTTACCGGTGTGGTGCAAGTGACCATCCTTGCAGGCACTAGCAGCACCGATCTTGACATTGATACCATCGATGACTTTATCGCTGAGGGTAGTGAGCTGGTTGGCATCACCATCAGTAATCCGGTCGGCGGCGGCTTTGAGGCCATCGTGGTCGGTCAAGCCACTGCGGATATGAACATTGTTGATGAAGCTGATCCTGGGGCGGAGGATACCATCACCGTCTCGATCGCCGACACCGTGGGCGACGTTGAAGAGGGTAATAGTGCCAGCTTCCCGATCAGCTTAACCGATAGCAATGGCAACCCGGTCAATGCGATCACCGATGTGGTGGTTGATGTGACTTATAGTGGCGTGGCCATTGACGGCACCGACTTTACCGGTGTGGTGCAAGTGACCATCCTTGCAGGCACTAGCAGCACCGATCTTGACATTGATACCATCGATGACTTTATCGCTGAGGGTAGTGAGCTGGTTGGCATCACCATCAGTAATCCGGTCGGCGGCGGCTTTGAGGCCATCGTGGTCGGTCAAGCCACTGCGGATATGAACATTGTTGATGAAGCTGATCCTGGGGCGGAGGATACCATCACCGTCTCGATCGCCGACACCGTGGGCGACGTTGAAGAGGGTAATAGTGCCAGCTTCCCGATCAGCTTAACCGATAGCAATGGCAACCCGGTCAATGCGATCACCGATGTGGTGGTTGATGTGACTTATAGTGGCGTGGCCATTGACGGCACCGACTTTACCGGTGTGGTGCAAGTGACCATCCTTGCAGGCACTAGCAGCACCGATCTTGACATTGATACCATCGATGACTTTATCGCTGAGGGTAGTGAGCTGGTTGGCATCACCATCAGTAATCCGGTCGGCGGCGGCTTTGAGGCCATCGTGGTCGGTCAAGCCACTGCGGATATGAACATTGTTGATGAAGCTGATCCTGGGGCGGAGGATACCATCACCGTCTCGATCGCCGACACCGTGGGCGACGTTGAAGAGGGTAATAGTGCCAGCTTCCCGATCAGCTTAACCGATAGCAATGGCAACCCGGTCAATGCGATCACCGATGTGGTGGTTGATGTGACTTATAGTGGCGTGGCCATTGACGGCACCGACTTTACCGGTGTGGTGCAAGTGACCATCCTTGCAGGCACTAGCAGCACCGATCTTGACATTGATACCATCGATGACTTTATCGCTGAGGGTAGTGAGCTGGTTGGCATCACCATCAGTAATCCGGTCGGCGGCGGCTTTGAGGCCATCGTGGTCGGTCAAGCCACTGCGGATATGAACATTGTTGATGAAGCTGATCCTGGGGCGGAGGATACCATCACCGTCTCGATCGCCGACACCGTGGGCGACGTTGAAGAGGGTAATAGTGCCAGCTTCCCGATCAGCTTAACCGATAGCAATGGCAACCCGGTCAATGCGATCACCGATGTGGTGGTTGATGTGACTTATAGTGGCGTGGCCATTGACGGCACCGACTTTACCGGTGTGGTGCAAGTGACCATCCTTGCAGGCACTAGCAGCACCGATCTTGACATTGATACCATCGATGACTTTATCGCTGAGGGTAGTGAGCTGGTTGGCATCACCATCAGTAATCCGGTCGGCGGCGGCTTTGAGGCCATCGTGGTCGGTCAAGCCACTGCGGATATGAACATTGTTGATGAAGCTGATCCTGGGGCGGAGGATACCATCACCGTCTCGATCGCCGACACCGTGGGCGACGTTGAAGAGGGTAATAGTGCCAGCTTCCCGATCAGCTTAACCGATAGCAATGGCAACCCGGTCAATGCGATCACCGATGTGGTGGTTGATGTGACTTATAGTGGCGTGGCCATTGACGGCACCGACTTTACCGGTGTGGTGCAAGTGACCATCCTTGCAGGCACTAGCAGCACCGATCTTGACATTGATACCATCGATGACTTTATCGCTGAGGGTAGTGAGCTGGTTGGCATCACCATCAGTAATCCGGTCGGCGGCGGCTTTGAGGCCATCGTGGTCGGTCAAGCCACTGCGGATATGAACATTGTTGATGAAGCTGATCCTGGGGCGGAGGATACCATCACCGTCTCGATCGCCGACACCGTGGGCGACGTTGAAGAGGGTAATAGTGCCAGCTTCCCGATCAGCTTAACCGATAGCAATGGCAACCCGGTCAATGCGATCACCGATGTGGTGGTTGATGTGACTTATAGTGGCGTGGCCATTGACGGCACCGACTTTACCGGTGTGGTGCAAGTGACCATCCTTGCAGGCACTAGCAGCACCGATCTTGACATTGATACCATCGATGACTTTATCGCTGAGGGTAGTGAGCTGGTTGGCATCACCATCAGTAATCCGGTCGGCGGCGGCTTTGAGGCCATCGTGGTCGGTCAAGCCACTGCGGATATGAACATTGTTGATGAAGCTGATCCTGGGGCGGAGGATACCATCACCGTCTCGATCGCCGACACCGTGGGCGACGTTGAAGAGGGTAATAGTGCCAGCTTCCCGATCAGCTTAACCGATAGCAATGGCAACCCGGTCAATGCGATCACCGATGTGGTGGTTGATGTGACTTATAGTGGCGTGGCCATTGACGGCACCGACTTTACCGGTGTGGTGCAAGTGACCATCCTTGCAGGCACTAGCAGCACCGATCTTGACATTGATACCATCGATGACTTTATCGCTGAGGGTAGTGAGCTGGTTGGCATCACCATCAGTAATCCGGTCGGCGGCGGCTTTGAGGCCATCGTGGTCGGTCAAGCCACTGCGGATATGAACATTGTTGATGAAGCTGATCCTGGGGCGGAGGATACCATCACCGTCTCGATCGCCGACACCGTGGGCGACGTTGAAGAGGGTAATAGTGCCAGCTTCCCGATCAGCTTAACCGATAGCAATGGCAACCCGGTCAATGCGATCACCGATGTGGTGGTTGATGTGACTTATAGTGGCGTGGCCATTGACGGCACCGACTTTACCGGTGTGGTGCAAGTGACCATCCTTGCAGGCACTAGCAGCACCGATCTTGACATTGATACCATCGATGACTTTATCGCTGAGGGTAGTGAGCTGGTTGGCATCACCATCAGTAATCCGGTCGGCGGCGGCTTTGAGGCCATCGTGGTCGGTCAAGCCACTGCGGATATGAACATTGTTGATGAAGCTGATCCTGGGGCGGAGGATACCATCACCGTCTCGATCGCCGACACCGTGGGCGACGTTGAAGAGGGTAATAGTGCCAGCTTCCCGATCAGCTTAACCGATAGCAATGGCAACCCGGTCAATGCGATCACCGATGTGGTGGTTGATGTGACTTATAGTGGCGTGGCCATTGACGGCACCGACTTTACCGGTGTGGTGCAAGTGACCATCCTTGCAGGCACTAGCAGCACCGATCTTGACATTGATACCATCGATGACTTTATCGCTGAGGGTAGTGAGCTGGTTGGCATCACCATCAGTAATCCGGTCGGCGGCGGCTTTGAGGCCATCGTGGTCGGTCAAGCCACTGCGGATATGAACATTGTTGATGAAGCTGATCCTGGGGCGGAGGATACCATCACCGTCTCGATCGCCGACACCGTGGGCGACGTTGAAGAGGGTAATAGTGCCAGCTTCCCGATCAGCTTAACCGATAGCAATGGCAACCCGGTCAATGCGATCACCGATGTGGTGGTTGATGTGACTTATAGTGGCGTGGCCATTGACGGCACCGACTTTACCGGTGTGGTGCAAGTGACCATCCTTGCAGGCACTAGCAGCACCGATCTTGACATTGATACCATCGATGACTTTATCGCTGAGGGTAGTGAGCTGGTTGGCATCACCATCAGTAATCCGGTCGGCGGCGGCTTTGAGGCCATCGTGGTCGGTCAAGCCACTGCGGATATGAACATTGTTGATGAAGCTGATCCTGGGGCGGAGGATACCATCACCGTCTCGATCGCCGACACCGTGGGCGACGTTGAAGAGGGTAATAGTGCCAGCTTCCCGATCAGCTTAACCGATAGCAATGGCAACCCGGTCAATGCGATCACCGATGTGGTGGTTGATGTGACTTATAGTGGCGTGGCCATTGACGGCACCGACTTTACCGGTGTGGTGCAAGTGACCATCCTTGCAGGCACTAGCAGCACCGATCTTGACATTGATACCATCGATGACTTTATCGCTGAGGGTAGTGAGCTGGTTGGCATCACCATCAGTAATCCGGTCGGCGGCGGCTTTGAGGCCATCGTGGTCGGTCAAGCCACTGCGGATATGAACATTGTTGATGAAGCTGATCCTGGGGCGGAGGATACCATCACCGTCTCGATCGCCGACACCGTGGGCGACGTTGAAGAGGGTAATAGTGCCAGCTTCCCGATCAGCTTAACCGATAGCAATGGCAACCCGGTCAATGCGATCACCGATGTGGTGGTTGATGTGACTTATAGTGGCGTGGCCATTGACGGCACCGACTTTACCGGTGTGGTGCAAGTGACCATCCTTGCAGGCACTAGCAGCACCGATCTTGACATTGATACCATCGATGACTTTATCGCTGAGGGTAGTGAGCTGGTTGGCATCACCATCAGTAATCCGGTCGGCGGCGGCTTTGAGGCCATCGTGGTCGGTCAAGCCACTGCGGATATGAACATTGTTGATGAAGCTGATCCTGGGGCGGAGGATACCATCACCGTCTCGATCGCCGACACCGTGGGCGACGTTGAAGAGGGTAATAGTGCCAGCTTCCCGATCAGCTTAACCGATAGCAATGGCAACCCGGTCAATGCGATCACCGATGTGGTGGTTGATGTGACTTATAGTGGCGTGGCCATTGACGGCACCGACTTTACCGGTGTGGTGCAAGTGACCATCCTTGCAGGCACTAGCAGCACCGATCTTGACATTGATACCATCGATGACTTTATCGCTGAGGGTAGTGAGCTGGTTGGCATCACCATCAGTAATCCGGTCGGCGGCGGCTTTGAGGCCATCGTGGTCGGTCAAGCCACTGCGGATATGAACATTGTTGATGAAGCTGATCCTGGGGCGGAGGATACCATCACCGTCTCGATCGCCGACACCGTGGGCGACGTTGAAGAGGGTAATAGTGCCAGCTTCCCGATCAGCTTAACCGATAGCAATGGCAACCCGGTCAATGCGATCACCGATGTGGTGGTTGATGTGACTTATAGTGGCGTGGCCATTGACGGCACCGACTTTACCGGTGTGGTGCAAGTGACCATCCTTGCAGGCACTAGCAGCACCGATCTTGACATTGATACCATCGATGACTTTATCGCTGAGGGTAGTGAGCTGGTTGGCATCACCATCAGTAATCCGGTCGGCGGCGGCTTTGAGGCCATCGTGGTCGGTCAAGCCACTGCGGATATGAACATTGTTGATGAAGCTGATCCTGGGGCGGAGGATACCATCACCGTCTCGATCGCCGACACCGTGGGCGACGTTGAAGAGGGTAATAGTGCCAGCTTCCCGATCAGCTTAACCGATAGCAATGGCAACCCGGTCAATGCGATCACCGATGTGGTGGTTGATGTGACTTATAGTGGCGTGGCCATTGACGGCACCGACTTTACCGGTGTGGTGCAAGTGACCATCCTTGCAGGCACTAGCAGCACCGATCTTGACATTGATACCATCGATGACTTTATCGCTGAGGGTAGTGAGCTGGTTGGCATCACCATCAGTAATCCGGTCGGCGGCGGCTTTGAGGCCATCGTGGTCGGTCAAGCCACTGCGGATATGAACATTGTTGATGAAGCTGATCCTGGGGCGGAGGATACCATCACCGTCTCGATCGCCGACACCGTGGGCGACGTTGAAGAGGGTAATAGTGCCAGCTTCCCGATCAGCTTAACCGATAGCAATGGCAACCCGGTCAATGCGATCACCGATGTGGTGGTTGATGTGACTTATAGTGGCGTGGCCATTGACGGCACCGACTTTACCGGTGTGGTGCAAGTGACCATCCTTGCAGGCACTAGCAGCACCGATCTTGACATTGATACCATCGATGACTTTATCGCTGAGGGTAGTGAGCTGGTTGGCATCACCATCAGTAATCCGGTCGGCGGCGGCTTTGAGGCCATCGTGGTCGGTCAAGCCACTGCGGATATGAACATTGTTGATGAAGCTGATCCTGGGGCGGAGGATACCATCACCGTCTCGATCGCCGACACCGTGGGCGACGTTGAAGAGGGTAATAGTGCCAGCTTCCGATCAGCTTAACCGATAGCAATGGCAACCCGGTCAATGCGATCACCGATGTGGTGGTTGATGTGACTTATAGTGGCGTGGCCATTGACGGCACCGACTTTACCGGTGTGGTGCAAGTGACCATCCTTGCAGGCACTAGCAGCACCGATCTTGACATTGATACCATCGATGACTTTATCGCTGAGGGTAGTGAGCTGGTTGGCATCACCATCAGTAATCCGGTCGGCGGCGGCTTTGAGGCCATCGTGGTCGGTCAAGCCACTGCGGATATGAACATTGTTGATGAAGCTGATCCTGGGGCGGAGGATACCATCACCGTCTCGATCGCCGACACCGTGGGCGACGTTGAAGAGGGTAATAGTGCCAGCTTCCCGATCAGCTTAACCGATAGCAATGGCAACCCGGTCAATGCGATCACCGATGTGGTGGTTGATGTGACTTATAGTGGCGTGGCCATTGACGGCACCGACTTTACCGGTGTGGTGCAAGTGACCATCCTTGCAGGCACTAGCAGCACCGATCTTGACATTGATACCATCGATGACTTTATCGCTGAGGGTAGTGAGCTGGTTGGCATCACCATCAGTAATCCGGTCGGCGGCGGCTTTGAGGCCATCGTGGTCGGTCAAGCCACTGCGGATATGAACATTGTTGATGAAGCTGATCCTGGGGCGGAGGATACCATCACCGTCTCGATCGCCGACACCGTGGGCGACGTTGAAGAGGGTAATAGTGCCAGCTTCCCGATCAGCTTAACCGATAGCAATGGCAACCCGGTCAATGCGATCACCGATGTGGTGGTTGATGTGACTTATAGTGGCGTGGCCATTGACGGCACCGACTTTACCGGTGTGGTGCAAGTGACCATCCTTGCAGGCACTAGCAGCACCGATCTTGACATTGATACCATCGATGACTTTATCGCTGAGGGTAGTGAGCTGGTTGGCATCACCATCAGTAATCCGGTCGGCGGCGGCTTTGAGGCCATCGTGGTCGGTCAAGCCACTGCGGATATGAACATTGTTGATGAAGCTGATCCTGGAGCGGAGGATACCATCACCGTCTCGATCGCCGACACCGTGGGCGACGTTGAAGAGGGTAATAGTGCCAGCTTCCCGATCAGCTTAACCGATAGCAATGGCAACCCGGTCAATGCGATCACCGATGTGGTGGTTGATGTGACTTATAGTGGCGTGGCCATTGACGGCACCGACTTTACCGGTGTGGTGCAAGTGACCATCCTTGCAGGCACTAGCAGCACCGATCTTGACATTGATACCATCGATGACTTTATCGCTGAGGGTAGTGAGCTGGTTGGCATCACCATCAGTAATCCGGTCGGCGGCGGCTTTGAGGCCATCGTGGTCGGTCAAGCCACTGCGGATATGAACATTGTTGATGAAGCTGATCCTGGGGCGGAGGATACCATCACCGTCTCGATCGCCGACACCGTGGGCGACGTTGAAGAGGGTAATAGTGCCAGCTTCCCGATCAGCTTAACCGATAGCAATGGCAACCCGGTCAATGCGATCACCGATGTGGTGGTTGATGTGACTTATAGTGGCGTGGCCATTGACGGCACCGACTTTACCGGTGTGGTGCAAGTGACCATCCTTGCAGGCACTAGCAGCACCGATCTTGACATTGATACCATCGATGACTTTATCGCTGAGGGTAGTGAGCTGGTTGGCATCACCATCAGTAATCCGGTCGGCGGCGGCTTTGAGGCCATCGTGGTCGGTCAAGCCACTGCGGATATGAACATTGTTGATGAAGCTGATCCTGGGGCGGAGGATACCATCACCGTCTCGATCGCCGACACCGTGGGCGACGTTGAAGAGGGTAATAGTGCCAGCTTCCCGATCAGCTTAACCGATAGCAATGGCAACCCGGTCAATGCGATCACCGATGTGGTGGTTGATGTGACTTATAGTGGCGTGGCCATTGACGGCACCGACTTTACCGGTGTGGTGCAAGTGACCATCCTTGCAGGCACTAGCAGCACCGATCTTGACATTGATACCATCGATGACTTTATCGCTGAGGGTAGTGAGCTGGTTGGCATCACCATCAGTAATCCGGTCGGCGGCGGCTTTGAGGCCATCGTGGTCGGTCAAGCCACTGCGGATATGAACATTGTTGATGAAGCTGATCCTGGAGCGGAGGATACCATCACCGTCTCGATCGCCGACACCGTGGGCGACGTTGAAGAGGGTAATAGTGCCAGCTTCCCGATCAGCTTAACCGATAGCAATGGCAACCCGGTCAATGCGATCACCGATGTGGTGGTTGATGTGACTTATAGTGGCGTGGCCATTGACGGCACCGACTTTACCGGTGTGGTGCAAGTGACCATCCTTGCAGGCACTAGCAGCACCGATCTTGACATTGATACCATCGATGACTTTATCGCTGAGGGTAGTGAGCTGGTTGGCATCACCATCAGTAATCCGGTCGGCGGCGGCTTTGAGGCCATCGTGGTCGGTCAAGCCACTGCGGATATGAACATTGTTGATGAAGCTGATCCTGGGGCGGAGGATACCATCACCGTCTCGATCGCCGACACCGTGGGCGACGTTGAAGAGGGTAATAGTGCCAGCTTCCCGATCAGCTTAACCGATAGCAATGGCAACCCGGTCAATGCGATCACCGATGTGGTGGTTGATGTGACTTATAGTGGCGTGGCCATTGACGGCACCGACTTTACCGGTGTGGTGCAAGTGACCATCCTTGCAGGCACTAGCAGCACCGATCTTGACATTGATACCATCGATGACTTTATCGCTGAGGGTAGTGAGCTGGTTGGCATCACCATCAGTAATCCGGTCGGCGGCGGCTTTGAGGCCATCGTGGTCGGTCAAGCCACTGCGGATATGAACATTGTTGATGAAGCTGATCCTGGGGCGGAGGATACCATCACCGTCTCGATCGCCGACACCGTGGGCGACGTTGAAGAGGGTAATAGTGCCAGCTTCCCGATCAGCTTAACCGATAGCAATGGCAACCCGGTCAATGCGATCACCGATGTGGTGGTTGATGTGACTTATAGTGGCGTGGCCATTGACGGCACCGACTTTACCGGTGTGGTGCAAGTGACCATCCTTGCAGGCACTAGCAGCACCGATCTTGACATTGATACCATCGATGACTTTATCGCTGAGGGTAGTGAGCTGGTTGGCATCACCATCAGTAATCCGGTCGGCGGCGGCTTTGAGGCCATCGTGGTCGGTCAAGCCACTGCGGATATGAACATTGTTGATGAAGCTGATCCTGGAGCGGAGGATACCATCACCGTCTCGATCGCCGACACCGTGGGCGACGTTGAAGAGGGTAATAGTGCCAGCTTCCCGATCAGCTTAACCGATAGCAATGGCAACCCGGTCAATGCGATCACCGATGTGGTGGTTGATGTGACTTATAGTGGCGTGGCCATTGACGGCACCGACTTTACCGGTGTGGTGCAAGTGACCATCCTTGCAGGCACTAGCAGCACCGATCTTGACATTGATACCATCGATGACTTTATCGCTGAGGGTAGTGAGCTGGTTGGCATCACCATCAGTAATCCGGTCGGCGGCGGCTTTGAGGCCATCGTGGTCGGTCAAGCCACTGCGGATATGAACATTGTTGATGAAGCTGATCCTGGGGCGGAGGATACCATCACCGTCTCGATCGCCGACACCGTGGGCGACGTTGAAGAGGGTAATAGTGCCAGCTTCCCGATCAGCTTAACCGATAGCAATGGCAACCCGGTCAATGCGATCACCGATGTGGTGGTTGATGTGACTTATAGTGGCGTGGCCATTGACGGCACCGACTTTACCGGTGTGGTGCAAGTGACCATCCTTGCAGGCACTAGCAGCACCGATCTTGACATTGATACCATCGATGACTTTATCGCTGAGGGTAGTGAGCTGGTTGGCATCACCATCAGTAATCCGGTCGGCGGCGGCTTTGAGGCCATCGTGGTCGGTCAAGCCACTGCGGATATGAACATTGTTGATGAAGCTGATCCTGGGGCGGAGGATACCATCACCGTCTCGATCGCCGACACCGTGGGCGACGTTGAAGAGGGTAATAGTGCCAGCTTCCCGATCAGCTTAACCGATAGCAATGGCAACCCGGTCAATGCGATCACCGATGTGGTGGTTGATGTGACTTATAGTGGCGTGGCCATTGACGGCACCGACTTTACCGGTGTGGTGCAAGTGACCATCCTTGCAGGCACTAGCAGCACCGATCTTGACATTGATACCATCGATGACTTTATCGCTGAGGGTAGTGAGCTGGTTGGCATCACCATCAGTAATCCGGTCGGCGGCGGCTTTGAGGCCATCGTGGTCGGTCAAGCCACTGCGGATATGAACATTGTTGATGAAGCTGATCCTGGGGCGGAGGATACCATCACCGTCTCGATCGCCGACACCGTGGGCGACGTTGAAGAGGGTAATAGTGCCAGCTTCCCGATCAGCTTAACCGATAGCAATGGCAACCCGGTCAATGCGATCACCGATGTGGTGGTTGATGTGACTTATAGTGGCGTGGCCATTGACGGCACCGACTTTACCGGTGTGGTGCAAGTGACCATCCTTGCAGGCACTAGCAGCACCGATCTTGACATTGATACCATCGATGACTTTATCGCTGAGGGTAGTGAGCTGGTTGGCATCACCATCAGTAATCCGGTCGGCGGCGGCTTTGAGGCCATCGTGGTCGGTCAAGCCACTGCGGATATGAACATTGTTGATGAAGCTGATCCTGGGGCGGAGGATACCATCACCGTCTCGATCGCCGACACCGTGGGCGACGTTGAAGAGGGTAATAGTGCCAGCTTCCCGATCAGCTTAACCGATAGCAATGGCAACCCGGTCAATGCGATCACCGATGTGGTGGTTGATGTGACTTATAGTGGCGTGGCCATTGACGGCACCGACTTTACCGGTGTGGTGCAAGTGACCATCCTTGCAGGCACTAGCAGCACCGATCTTGACATTGATACCATCGATGACTTTATCGCTGAGGGTAGTGAGCTGGTTGGCATCACCATCAGTAATCCGGTCGGCGGCGGCTTTGAGGCCATCGTGGTCGGTCAAGCCACTGCGGATATGAACATTGTTGATGAAGCTGATCCTGGGGCGGAGGATACCATCACCGTCTCGATCGCCGACACCGTGGGCGACGTTGAAGAGGGTAATAGTGCCAGCTTCCCGATCAGCTTAACCGATAGCAATGGCAACCCGGTCAATGCGATCACCGATGTGGTGGTTGATGTGACTTATAGTGGCGTGGCCATTGACGGCACCGACTTTACCGGTGTGGTGCAAGTGACCATCCTTGCAGGCACTAGCAGCACCGATCTTGACATTGATACCATCGATGACTTTATCGCTGAGGGTAGTGAGCTGGTTGGCATCACCATCAGTAATCCGGTCGGCGGCGGCTTTGAGGCCATCGTGGTCGGTCAAGCCACTGCGGATATGAACATTGTTGATGAAGCTGATCCTGGGGCGGAGGATACCATCACCGTCTCGATCGCCGACACCGTGGGCGACGTTGAAGAGGGTAATAGTGCCAGCTTCCCGATCAGCTTAACCGATAGCAATGGCAACCCGGTCAATGCGATCACCGATGTGGTGGTTGATGTGACTTATAGTGGCGTGGCCATTGACGGCACCGACTTTACCGGTGTGGTGCAAGTGACCATCCTTGCAGGCACTAGCAGCACCGATCTTGACATTGATACCATCGATGACTTTATCGCTGAGGGTAGTGAGCTGGTTGGCATCACCATCAGTAATCCGGTCGGCGGCGGCTTTGAGGCCATCGTGGTCGGTCAAGCCACTGCGGATATGAACATTGTTGAT
>NZ_JAMBMT010000004.1 GCF_040371085.1 Psychrobacter sp. AH5 | reverse complement strand
ATAGGTACAGCCATTTACCTTATGTAGGTACACACAATAGACAATCTATAGGTACAGTCATTTATTTCCAATTAGGTACAGCCAAATATAGATTGTATGATAAGATATATTAAGCCAGCAGTCACAAGAGGGGGCTATTTATTACTACGTAATAATTATCCTATCCCTCATGTGAGCTGGTTAAGGGGAGACCCCTTAAAACCCCCAAAAACTCTTACCTAGGTAATCGTTATGATTGAGCCAAAAACTGCCGTTCTTGACAAGAGAGCCAAGCGAAATAGAGAGATTGCAATTCGCGTCAATGACTACGAACTTGCTGAGATAAAAAAAAGGAATCGTGAAAATACGGTGGCCAGTTGGTTACGAGGATTGGCATTAGGGGTTACTCCTGTTAAGTCAGTTGATCCTGAATTAGTGCGCCAGTTGGGTAGGATTGGCAGTAATCTTAATCAGCTAACCAAGCATGTGAATACCGAAAAGCAAGTCGATGCCGAGGTTTTGAGTGAGGTTAAAGCGATTAGGGAACAGCTACATGTGCTGATAGAGACCAGTATCGAATACTCAAAGGTAGCCGCGAGGGATAGTGATGATTGTTAAGTTCTCTAAGCATGGTAAGGGCAAAGCGAGTGGCGTTTTAGACTACCTTCTTAAAGAGAAAGGGAGTAAGGGTACTTTGGTGCCTAGATCGTATGCAAAAGTGCTGTACGGCGATCCTGTGCTCACTGAGCACTTAATTAATACCACCTCTCACAAGAATAAATATAAGTCAGGGTACTTATCTTTTAGTGAACGTGCGGATGAGATTAGCGAATCCGATAAAAAGCGCATTATGCAGGAGTTTGAAGCGGTCATATTCTGCGGTTTAGAGAGTGATCAGTACGATATTCTATGGGTTGAGCATGCGGATAAAGACATTGATGACGCTCATCCTGTCGGACGACTGGAGCTAAACTTTGTAATTCCCTGTCAGGAACTGCGATCAGGTAAGTCTTTTCAGCCGTACTATGAGCCGGCAGACCAAAAAAGGGTTAACGCTTGGAAAAATATTATCAATTCAGAAATAAAAACCATTAAGGGTGAGCCGTTGAGTGATCCTAATGATCCTAAATGCAAACGCTTAGTGAACCCATACAGCAGTAATGCCCCACGCCCTACGCCTTTTGATGTAAAGGCGTATACGAAAAAGGATGCTGATAAGGACGAGGAGACTATCGCCAATCCTCCTAACCGTAAGCTATTGGAGGAAGCGATTAAACGTCGTCTGTTACTGGATTGGCAAAATGGTATCACTATGAATCGTCGAAGGGTGATATGTCAGCTGGAGCATTGGGGCTTAAAGATTAATCGAGGTAATAGCGAGAAGACGTTATCGGTGACAAGCGATAAGCTAACTGATAAGAATGGCAAGCCAATGGGCGTTAGACTCAAAGGCGGTATGTTTGAAAAAGAGTTTGATGGTTATCAATTTGAACCAGATGCGAAAGAAGAAGATCATTCTGCGTACGACCATCCATTTAGCAGAGACAAGCGCCAGCAGTTAGATGAGCAGCACTTAGCCACTGGGATAGAAATAAAAGAGGCTTATCATCAGGAAAGGTATAATAGTTCAACCACACCTGAGGCGTTGGCAGCAGATAAAACGGTTAAACAGGAGCTGGAAGCAGCTAAACCCTCTCCAGCAGAAACTTATAGGCCGAGTTTTAGACCAGGGTTTTGATAGCCTGACTAAGACTTGTACCTTCGATCATTAGTTAATAGGCTAAGTAATTTAATAGCGATACTATCTCTAGGGTGTATATAAAGCGCAATTTACCATGGTAACTTGAGTTGCTTTTAGGTCTTTTTAGTCTATCTTAGATCTATTTAAACTTAATAGGTTTGTTATAGTGAGTGCTTTAAACTATACTAACAGCACATAAAGTGATTCTAAGTTCTAGCTAGAACTTAGAATATTAAAAAAATTTCCGACTGTATATCAGGTTTAGGACAAGCTAAATCTATTAATGACAGTTATATGCTGTAACTGTATCATCCATAATTCCTACCCATATTCATAGTAAATAAACATATACTTCTTTATATTGACCAACTGTTTGGTTGAATAACTTCATTGATCTTCTGATTCGAAATATTCTTTTTCATGACGCTGGAAATAGGTATGACTGTCTCAATTACTTGCTTTCATACTTGTGATAATCGTGGAACTAAAGACGAAATATTGAGTAAAGTTCCTTTTAAGAGCAATTCTGGCAATCCGGAGTGGTTAGGTAAGGGGTATTATTTTTGGACTGATGTCGATCATCATGCTCATATCTGGGGTCAAATTAAGCCAAGATTAGGCAGTTATGTTATTGTAAAATTCCAGATAGATATTGAAAAAGATGATCTATTGGACTTGGTAGGAGATGCTGGAGCACTCTTATTTTTTAGAAAGTTAATGTCTGATTATAAAGAACACTTAGTTAAGAAAGTACGTAATGCTAAAACACGTACAGACAAGAGTAAGCTTGAAGATGAATTAAGTAATGTGAGTGTATCTACGGTTATCCAGTTCTATAGAGATGAAAAAATTTTAAATTATAAAGCGATGAAGTCTCAAGATATAAATAATAAAAAAATTGAGGGCTTGAGTTATTTAAAAGGTAAATCAGAAATCTTACCTTTTACTAGACATCAGTTAGTAGTTTATGAAGAAGGCAAAAATCTTTTGAGCGCACCTGAATGGCATTGCTCTAAACTCAAACTGCGATTTTAACAAGATTGTGTAATTACAGTAGTGTCTATAATACTTCATGGTTTTTCATAGCACAGTGTATTCTAATTATAAAATGTAGGTGAGATTATGAATAATAAATATGAAGCTATCTTAAAGTCGGCTAAAGACTTATTAGAAAGCATGGATACTGATGTTTTTTTAGATAAGTTTTTAGAATTACAAGAACACGCAACAGGACCAAATATAGATGAGTTTACAAGCTCTATATCTACTTCTGGTAGCTTTCTGAGCGACCATGATAGCTATACTAGTCCTAATAATTATAAAAATATCCTTTCACGCTTTTCAGTAGATAAAGTAAATACGATTCTAGACAGTACTAATTCAAAAAAAGGTTACTTCTTAGAGGTAAGAAGTATTGGTACAGCTCTTAAAATTAAAAAGAAGGCTACACAAGTATCTTATGAATACGGATTTTCTACTGATCAATTGCTGAGTCAAGCAGCATAAGAGTTAAGGGAAAATAATGAACATACAGTTGGTTTCCACCAAAGCCATCCGAATAAATCTAGATCCCTTAGATATAGATTTAGATGATACTTCTGAACTCGAAAGTTTTGCATTTGATTTCAATCCGATGTTTCCAGAAGAAAAAGATGAATCTAATAGTTTTGCGATTGTGTTTAATGGTGAAATGAAAAACTGTAAAGAAAATTATATAATCAAAGTTGTTTTTCTATCTGTGTTCGAGGTCGATGAACTAATAACAGTTGATTTTTTAAAAGATAACTTTGCACTCATTAATGCTCCTGCTATCAGTTATCCTTATTTTAGAGCTTTTTACTCGAACTTTCTCTTAACTTCAGGATATGAGCCCTTCATTCTACCAACCATCAACTTTGTACAATTAAGAAAAGACAAGCTTGAAGCAATAAATTCACGGTCTTAGTACGAAAAGTTAGCTAGACCAATAAGAAGGGCAGTTACTATATTTTAGTAACTGCCCTTCTTATTGAAAGCTGACTTTTCTACCCAAAACCATTTATCATAATCAATGAATAATCAGAGTCTTTAGTTATTAGCAATTTTTTCGGCTAGTTTCATAATGAAAGTTGGCTTAGTAATTGCTTATTCTCCCGCTAATGAATCATAAGTAGTTACACATAGTTTGGGAAACCCTCTCATCCTTTGAAATTAATAGATACTTCTATTGCTTAAATTTCTTTTGAGAGCTTATTCAGTAGCCATTCGTCAGCTTGTCGTTCATTATTAGTAAGATAATCTATGCTAGATTCAAACTCTACTACCTTACAAGGCTTCTGCTTATCATACGAAATTCTAAATAACCTTGATGGTCTACCTCTATGAATCCATAAATCCGCTTCATTGTGATCAGACTGATAAAAAAATAGAAACTTCAGTTCTCTTAGTCTTTTGTAACTTTTGCTTGGTAAGAAATTTATAAGATTAACATATACATAGACGATTAATTCAGGGTCAAGATTAGCATAGCTATATATATTTAACTCTCTAGCTTTACGTAATATTTCTACGGCCTCGTCTACATTTAGAAAGGGGGCTAACTCTTGTAATTTATACCAAATGCTATTTATATTGTTCCTAACGAAATCCTTGTTAAATTCAACTGCCTTTTCATCAATAGTACTAGGTCTTAAATTTTCGTATGGTGCTGCTGAAGTTCTTATAGTTGGACAAGAATTCTTTGCTTCATGACGAAAGTGTCCGTCAGCCCTTTCTTTTCCTGCTACGGTAGTCATGCTGTTATTACAGACTGGACATCTAGCCTTCAATGCGTTACCTCTATCTTGAACGTCGCATTCTATCGTGTAGTTTAGATATTCATTATGAGTAATTAATTTGTCTTCCAAAGGATGGTAAGCACTAAGCATGATATGGCCTTATGATTAAGTTTATGACTACACTTTACAGATTAGGAACCTTGGCGTATATGTACTAATTAGTATAACTCCTATATTTCCGAAAAGGAAAATACCCACTATTTTTAGCGAGTATTTTTGCCTCTCATTTACGAATTTTTTCTCACAGCTAACTGTACCGCTAATGAATCGAATAAAATTAATTATCGAAGACATTGCCTGGAGCATCGTTTAACATTCTGATGATAGCTTTACCTATAGCTAAAGCTAGGTTAACAGGAACAGCATTACCGATTTGCTTGTAAATTTGGCTATCAGAGCCTGCAAACTTCCAATCGTCAGGGAATGTTTGTATTCGAGCATACTCACGAGTTGATAGCGGCCTATTTTCACTAGGATGGCAACGCTCTGTCTGTTTTTGAGCTGGAGTACATACAAGTGTTAAACTTGGCTCGTCCCAAGAAAGCCTTCTGGCCATTCCTGTTTTTCCTCCTCCAAGATAAAAACTCTTCATCATATATTCTTTTTGCAGCTCTATAGGTAGGTCCCTCCAATACCCACCTTCAGGCACATGAGACATTATCTCTTGTTTACGCTTTGGATAAAGTTGGCCTGTTGATTCAGGCACATCTGTTTTATAAAGCTCACCTGCTGTTAATGCGTCTTTTACAGTCAGTAATCGAGTATAGGGTGAAGGCTTCTTATATATCATTGTTTCGTATATATCCGCTCTAACACCAATTACAATTAACCTTTCTCTTTTTTGTGGAACTTTGTAAAACATTGCTTTATAAATATCATTCTCAATAATCTTATAACCTAAATCCTCTAAGACCTTTACAATCGTACTTAATGTCCTACCTTTATCATTTTCTGCTAATCCCTTAACATTCTCAGCTAGGAATACTTTAGGCTGAACTTCTTTTATAGCTCTAGCCATTTCAAATACTAAAGTACCTCTGAGGTCTTCAAAACCTAATTGCTTACCTGCATAAGAGAAGGGCTGACAAGGAAAACCACCTGTTAGCAAATCCACTTTTCCTTTTAAACTCTCAAAATTTACATTCGCTATATCATCTTCAACTACATTCCAATCAGGACGATTTATACGAAGGGTCTCACACGCATACTTATCCTTCTCATTAAGTAATACAGATTTAAATCCGGCTTGCTCTAATCCTAGTGCTAATCCACCAGCGCCAGCAAAAAGCTCAACTAAAGAATATTCTCTTGAAGGTTTTATAGATACATCTTCATCCCAGCTGCTATTAAACATTGCAGAAAACTGTGGAAATATTTCTAGCTGTTGCTTTGTATAAGGCTTTTTATTTGTCTCAGGGTCTAGCTTTGGAACCAGCTTGCCATTCTTGGCCCAGGTTTCTACATTTCTTTTAGATACAGACAAAGTATCAGCAACTATTTGCGCTGAAAAAAAATTTTCTTGATACACTCACTTGCCTCTTTTCAATTCTAATGAAGTGGGTAAATACTAACAGTAACTGGTTAAAAGGTCCAGTTTTTAATTTTTTTTAAGGAGTTTTAAATGAGCGTATTTGATAGAAATAAAGTTAAAGAGGTGTTAAAACCTATAGTACAAAGTACATATGAGGCTCAACAGCAGGAAAAGGATATTTATAGCAATACTTTAGATTGTTTTTCAGCTGTGATTGACTCATCTATTCGAGGGCTTACATTAGAAGAGTGGAAGGAGTCAGAAAAGCAAAGGCAGGCTCAGAAAACCTTACAGAATAAGATAGGTGACTTTCATCAGAAGGTATTGGGAACACTTGATGGAGTGGAAGACTTAGGGGTAGGAGGGGTAGTAGATGTAAGAGCGGATGGACGTCAGATCATTGCAGAGGTTAAAAACAAGTGGAACACCACTAAAGGTAACCATAAAAAGAGCATATACGACGACATAGAAAGCGTATTAGAAAACCATGAAGACTACACAGGTTACTATGTAGAGATTTTGCCAAAAAATGGTAAGACCTATGATAAACCCTTTAGCCCATCAGATAATACAGATAGCTCATCAAGGGTAATTAGAGATGATATTCGTATCATTGATGGAAAGTCGTTTTATAAAATAATCACCGGGGAAGAAAATGCCTTGGAAGAACTTTACTCCATGCTTCCTGAATTAACATCAGAGATTCTTGAAGAGACTTTTAACGTTCAAAGAAATGCTGATGATGTAAAAGGTGACGACATTTTCCCCGAGTTATTTAACAAAATATTTCCTTCAGATTCTTAAACTGGCACTTATAAATAAGTAAGTATTCTATTATAAAAAGATTCCAACAGTAGATGCACTATAATTGATTAGTAGCTTTGAGAGGCATTTGTACAAGTACAGATGCCTCTGATAATTTTTTAATTTGCCTACCAGTTAAGTTAGTGCCATAGTTGTTCACTGAACGTTCTGGACAGTTGTACTGTACAGTTTCTAAAAACGTACTTGAACACTAGGTGAACAATGAACATATCGGTGACAAAAGCGGCAAAAGAATGGGGTGTATCAAGAACCACGATCTATCAGAAGGTCAATGATGGTGAGCTTTCTAGAACAGCAGATAAGAAAATAGACGTTTCAGAAATGTTGCGCGTGTTTGGTGAGCCCATTTCTAAAAAACGTACTGAACGTTCAGTGGACACTATTCAAAGTACACCTCTGAACAGTCAAAGTGTTCAGTACAATACGGATATTGAACACCTATTAGCGCTTGAAAAGCTCAAGAATGAACACCTCAGCCAACAAGTCAGCGATCAAAAACAGCTGATAGCGAATTACCAAGATCAGATAAGCCAGCTGAATAAAACGTTAGAAAAAGCCAACGCCAGTATCCAAGACTTTGCACAAGTGAGGCTGCTAGAGTTTAAGCAAGCTGAGATGAGCTATGAGCCGCCACTTGAACAAGAGCAAGAAAAAAAAGATGATTCAATCGTCGCGACGGCTAAGAAGAAAAAACGGTGGTTCTTTTGACTGTAACTGATGCTGGGAAGTCATCCCAAATTCTATATAAATGCTTATAATTCACTAACTGCCTCATTCCAATCAGTAAGCGCCTAAAATAAGATACTTGCCGTTATCAAGTTTTGTGAAGTTATTTTCATGAGCTAGAATAGCTGCAACCTTATTAAAATAATCAGTTGATTTCATCAACTCAGGCTTTAAAAATTGTAGCAATTCCTCATCACTTAAATCATGTTCCAAGTTATCAAATTTCTCTTTCGCATCGGCACTAATACTAATATCAGCAGTACGAACCATATTGATAATTTCGCTAGTATGTTCTCTTACTTCGCTACTAAGCTCATAAACAACACCTGAAGCACACCACTCTAGGGCGTCATTAAAGAGCGGCTCCCAAGCAATAGATGCTGGGTCGTTGCTTTCGCTTTTTACACGGTTATATTGGCTTAAAATAGCGTTAATCGCTTCTTCGCTAAAATCATTTACAAGCTCATGCTGCCCAAATTCTGCAATAAAATCCTGCGTATTTAATTCTGATGTACCAGTAGTCATGGCTATAGTCCTTATCGTTGTATATAAAAGAAAAAAAAGAAGTATGGGTTTAGGAATTTTTAAAACCTAATTTATCAAGATAGGGTATATAGAAAACATGCTTACTTTCATCCAATAGCTCATTCTCAATCCGCTCAGCAAACGCTTTATAATCTTCACCTTGCTTAGCATAGTTAGCCAGCTCACTCATTCTCGATAGCTTAGTCGCAAAAACACCTTTTTGTTTATCTGTCATTTTTAAAGGAGTCAGCATATCAGGCGTATCACCGTCTCTCTTTATGCCTGTCGCTTTCTCAGGCTTAGTTTTTATTTTAAATTTGAACGTAAATCCAACAATTCTACGGCCTTCTTTGTGCTGTTCATAAGTCGCTGTAATATTTGTATTATCATTAATCTCATTAATAGCATGGTCTAAGACACGACTCTTAAAATTACCCATAGTTTTATATTGGTGCTCTTCGATACCCAAACGAGTACGTAAATTTTCAATTGTAATTGGAGGGGTTTTACCAACACTACTCCACTGCATTAATATTTCAAAGATACGCAATGCGTAGATGCTATTTAGGTCTTTTATTTGTTGTAGCTCGTACTCTGTATATTTTTCACTAAGTCTTGTTATCAGTGGAATAACGTCGTTTCCAAACATAACCTCTACATACCCACCGCCCTCACTATACGAAGCACGTTGCACGAATCTGGACTTATTTATCTTGTCACGTCCCTTTGAATCCTTATCAGTCCAAACAAACTCACTTTCGTAAAGACTTTCACAAGCAGACTTCAGTGAGCGATAAGCAGTAGTTTTATCACATTCAAAATGCTTCCCGTAATCAGACGCTCTGATACGGTGGATACCTCCAATTTCAGACATACTTCCTTGTTCTCTCGCTTCAATAATAGCTAAAATAATTACACGCTGAGCGACTAAGTTAATCGCATAGCCTGATTCAATAAACGCATTAGCTTTGCTTACTATGCTAGTTTTTGTCATATAAAATCCGTATTTATATACATTCAATTTTATATTGTATATAAATATACTGTTGCTGTAAAGACGTATATCTATGGGTGTATAAACGTATATCTATGGGTGTATAAACGTATATCTATGGGTGTATAAACGTATATCTATGGGTGTATAAACGTATACTTATACAACCTATAAGTATTGAGCAGTAAGGGATACAGCTTACTTAAAAGCTATTAAAAGCTATTAAAAACATTAAAAACCTTTTACTTCTTATTTTCTAATTCTTCTTCAGTAGGATACTTCTCTCTAGCTTTACGTATAGCTGGTTGTACAAACCACTCCCAGTAATTCATTAGCTCATCATAATGCTCATTGATATAACCCATTAGTTGGTCAGCAGTAAAATCGTATCTATGATCTTTAGGTTTAGAGAATTGAGTTAATTTTGATTTACTGACATTAACTCCAAAGTACCTAGCTATTTGCATAGCTCTATAAGAGTTAATTTCACGTTCTAACCTATACCCGTCTTCTATACCAAGTTGGCAAAGTTCAGTACCACCAAAATCGATATCTTTTAAGAACTCAATCATGGCTTCAACTCGAGCAGAACGTACCGCATTGTAACGTTGCATATTCCTACGTCTCTTATCCATAAATAACTCACTCACTTTTAGAATAGGTACAGACAATAATGTTACCATAGGTACAGCCATTTACCTTATGTAGGTACACACAATAGACAATCTATAGGTACAGTCATTTATTTCCAATTAGGTACAGCCAAATATAGATTGTATGATAAGATATATTAAGCCAGCAGTCACAAGAGGGGGCTATTTATTACTACGTAATAATTATCCTATCCCTCATGTGAGCTGGTTAAGGGGAGACCCCTTAAAACCCCCAAAAACTCTTACCTAGGTAATCGTTATGATTGAGCCAAAAACTGCCGTTCTTGACAAGAGAGCCAAGCGAAATAGAGAGATTGCAATTCGCGTCAATGACTACGAACTTGCTGAGATAAAAAAAAGGAATCGTGAAAATACGGTGGCCAGTTGGTTACGAGGATTGGCATTAGGGGTTACTCCTGTTAAGTCAGTTGATCCTGAATTAGTGCGCCAGTTGGGTAGGATTGGCAGTAATCTTAATCAGCTAACCAAGCATGTGAATACCGAAAAGCAAGTCGATGCCGAGGTTTTGAGTGAGGTTAAAGCGATTAGGGAACAGCTACATGTGCTGATAGAGACCAGTATCGAATACTCAAAGGTAGCCGCGAGGGATAGTGATGATTGTTAAGTTCTCTAAGCATGGTAAGGGCAAAGCGAGTGGCGTTTTAGACTACCTTCTTAAAGAGAAAGGGAGTAAGGGTACTTTGGTGCCTAGATCGTATGCAAAAGTGCTGTACGGCGATCCTGTGCTCACTGAGCACTTAATTAATACCACCTCTCACAAGAATAAATATAAGTCAGGGTACTTATCTTTTAGTGAACGTGCGGATGAGATTAGCGAATCCGATAAAAAGCGCATTATGCAGGAGTTTGAAGCGGTCATATTCTGCGGTTTAGAGAGTGATCAGTACGATATTCTATGGGTTGAGCATGCGGATAAAGACATTGATGACGCTCATCCTGTCGGACGACTGGAGCTAAACTTTGTAATTCCCTGTCAGGAACTGCGATCAGGTAAGTCTTTTCAGCCGTACTATGAGCCGGCAGACCAAAAAAGGGTTAACGCTTGGAAAAATATTATCAATTCAGAAATAAAAACCATTAAGGGTGAGCCGTTGAGTGATCCTAATGATCCTAAATGCAAACGCTTAGTGAACCCATACAGCAGTAATGCCCCACGCCCTACGCCTTTTGATGTAAAGGCGTATACGAAAAAGGATGCTGATAAGGACGAGGAGACTATCGCCAATCCTCCTAACCGTAAGCTATTGGAGGAAGCGATTAAACGTCGTCTGTTACTGGATTGGCAAAATGGTATCACTATGAATCGTCGAAGGGTGATATGTCAGCTGGAGCATTGGGGCTTAAAGATTAATCGAGGTAATAGCGAGAAGACGTTATCGGTGACAAGCGATAAGCTAACTGATAAGAATGGCAAGCCAATGGGCGTTAGACTCAAAGGCGGTATGTTTGAAAAAGAGTTTGATGGTTATCAATTTGAACCAGATGCGAAAGAAGAAGATCATTCTGCGTACGACCATCCATTTAGCAGAGACAAGCGCCAGCAGTTAGATGAGCAGCACTTAGCCACTGGGATAGAAATAAAAGAGGCTTATCATCAGGAAAGGTATAATAGTTCAACCACACCTGAGGCGTTGGCAGCAGATAAAACGGTTAAACAGGAGCTGGAAGCAGCTAAACCCTCTCCAGCAGAAACTTATAGGCCGAGTTTTAGACCAGGGTTTTGATAGCCTGACTAAGACTTGTACCTTCGATCATTAGTTAATAGGCTAAGTAATTTAATAGCGATACTATCTCTAGGGTGTATATAAAGCGCAATTTACCATGGTAACTTGAGTTGCTTTTAGGTCTTTTTAGTCTATCTTAGATCTATTTAAACTTAATAGGTTTGTTATAGTGAGTGCTTTAAACTATACTAACAGCACATAAAGTGATTCTAAGTTCTAGCTAGAACTTAGAATATTAAAAAAATTTCCGACTGTATATCAGGTTTAGGACAAGCTAAATCTATTAATGACAGTTATATGCTGTAACTGTATCATCCATAATTCCTACCCATATTCATAGTAAATAAACATATACTTCTTTATATTGACCAACTGTTTGGTTGAATAACTTCATTGATCTTC
This sequence comes from Psychrobacter sp. AH5, assembly GCF_040371085.1. Lineage (NCBI taxonomy): Bacteria > Pseudomonadati > Pseudomonadota > Gammaproteobacteria > Moraxellales > Moraxellaceae > Psychrobacter > Psychrobacter sp. AH5. The sequence continues at coordinate 7,699 of NZ_JAMBMT010000004.1, read as the reverse complement.
TGATTCGAAATATTCTTTTTCATGACGCTGGAAATAGGTATGACTGTCTCAATTACTTGCTTTCATACTTGTGATAATCGTGGAACTAAAGACGAAATATTGAGTAAAGTTCCTTTTAAGAGCAATTCTGGCAATCCGGAGTGGTTAGGTAAGGGGTATTATTTTTGGACTGATGTCGATCATCATGCTCATATCTGGGGTCAAATTAAGCCAAGATTAGGCAGTTATGTTATTGTAAAATTCCAGATAGATATTGAAAAAGATGATCTATTGGACTTGGTAGGAGATGCTGGAGCACTCTTATTTTTTAGAAAGTTAATGTCTGATTATAAAGAACACTTAGTTAAGAAAGTACGTAATGCTAAAACACGTACAGACAAGAGTAAGCTTGAAGATGAATTAAGTAATGTGAGTGTATCTACGGTTATCCAGTTCTATAGAGATGAAAAAATTTTAAATTATAAAGCGATGAAGTCTCAAGATATAAATAATAAAAAAATTGAGGGCTTGAGTTATTTAAAAGGTAAATCAGAAATCTTACCTTTTACTAGACATCAGTTAGTAGTTTATGAAGAAGGCAAAAATCTTTTGAGCGCACCTGAATGGCATTGCTCTAAACTCAAACTGCGATTTTAACAAGATTGTGTAATTACAGTAGTGTCTATAATACTTCATGGTTTTTCATAGCACAGTGTATTCTAATTATAAAATGTAGGTGAGATTATGAATAATAAATATGAAGCTATCTTAAAGTCGGCTAAAGACTTATTAGAAAGCATGGATACTGATGTTTTTTTAGATAAGTTTTTAGAATTACAAGAACACGCAACAGGACCAAATATAGATGAGTTTACAAGCTCTATATCTACTTCTGGTAGCTTTCTGAGCGACCATGATAGCTATACTAGTCCTAATAATTATAAAAATATCCTTTCACGCTTTTCAGTAGATAAAGTAAATACGATTCTAGACAGTACTAATTCAAAAAAAGGTTACTTCTTAGAGGTAAGAAGTATTGGTACAGCTCTTAAAATTAAAAAGAAGGCTACACAAGTATCTTATGAATACGGATTTTCTACTGATCAATTGCTGAGTCAAGCAGCATAAGAGTTAAGGGAAAATAATGAACATACAGTTGGTTTCCACCAAAGCCATCCGAATAAATCTAGATCCCTTAGATATAGATTTAGATGATACTTCTGAACTCGAAAGTTTTGCATTTGATTTCAATCCGATGTTTCCAGAAGAAAAAGATGAATCTAATAGTTTTGCGATTGTGTTTAATGGTGAAATGAAAAACTGTAAAGAAAATTATATAATCAAAGTTGTTTTTCTATCTGTGTTCGAGGTCGATGAACTAATAACAGTTGATTTTTTAAAAGATAACTTTGCACTCATTAATGCTCCTGCTATCAGTTATCCTTATTTTAGAGCTTTTTACTCGAACTTTCTCTTAACTTCAGGATATGAGCCCTTCATTCTACCAACCATCAACTTTGTACAATTAAGAAAAGACAAGCTTGAAGCAATAAATTCACGGTCTTAGTACGAAAAGTTAGCTAGACCAATAAGAAGGGCAGTTACTATATTTTAGTAACTGCCCTTCTTATTGAAAGCTGACTTTTCTACCCAAAACCATTTATCATAATCAATGAATAATCAGAGTCTTTAGTTATTAGCAATTTTTTCGGCTAGTTTCATAATGAAAGTTGGCTTAGTAATTGCTTATTCTCCCGCTAATGAATCATAAGTAGTTACACATAGTTTGGGAAACCCTCTCATCCTTTGAAATTAATAGATACTTCTATTGCTTAAATTTCTTTTGAGAGCTTATTCAGTAGCCATTCGTCAGCTTGTCGTTCATTATTAGTAAGATAATCTATGCTAGATTCAAACTCTACTACCTTACAAGGCTTCTGCTTATCATACGAAATTCTAAATAACCTTGATGGTCTACCTCTATGAATCCATAAATCCGCTTCATTGTGATCAGACTGATAAAAAAATAGAAACTTCAGTTCTCTTAGTCTTTTGTAACTTTTGCTTGGTAAGAAATTTATAAGATTAACATATACATAGACGATTAATTCAGGGTCAAGATTAGCATAGCTATATATATTTAACTCTCTAGCTTTACGTAATATTTCTACGGCCTCGTCTACATTTAGAAAGGGGGCTAACTCTTGTAATTTATACCAAATGCTATTTATATTGTTCCTAACGAAATCCTTGTTAAATTCAACTGCCTTTTCATCAATAGTACTAGGTCTTAAATTTTCGTATGGTGCTGCTGAAGTTCTTATAGTTGGACAAGAATTCTTTGCTTCATGACGAAAGTGTCCGTCAGCCCTTTCTTTTCCTGCTACGGTAGTCATGCTGTTATTACAGACTGGACATCTAGCCTTCAATGCGTTACCTCTATCTTGAACGTCGCATTCTATCGTGTAGTTTAGATATTCATTATGAGTAATTAATTTGTCTTCCAAAGGATGGTAAGCACTAAGCATGATATGGCCTTATGATTAAGTTTATGACTACACTTTACAGATTAGGAACCTTGGCGTATATGTACTAATTAGTATAACTCCTATATTTCCGAAAAGGAAAATACCCACTATTTTTAGCGAGTATTTTTGCCTCTCATTTACGAATTTTTTCTCACAGCTAACTGTACCGCTAATGAATCGAATAAAATTAATTATCGAAGACATTGCCTGGAGCATCGTTTAACATTCTGATGATAGCTTTACCTATAGCTAAAGCTAGGTTAACAGGAACAGCATTACCGATTTGCTTGTAAATTTGGCTATCAGAGCCTGCAAACTTCCAATCGTCAGGGAATGTTTGTATTCGAGCATACTCACGAGTTGATAGCGGCCTATTTTCACTAGGATGGCAACGCTCTGTCTGTTTTTGAGCTGGAGTACATACAAGTGTTAAACTTGGCTCGTCCCAAGAAAGCCTTCTGGCCATTCCTGTTTTTCCTCCTCCAAGATAAAAACTCTTCATCATATATTCTTTTTGCAGCTCTATAGGTAGGTCCCTCCAATACCCACCTTCAGGCACATGAGACATTATCTCTTGTTTACGCTTTGGATAAAGTTGGCCTGTTGATTCAGGCACATCTGTTTTATAAAGCTCACCTGCTGTTAATGCGTCTTTTACAGTCAGTAATCGAGTATAGGGTGAAGGCTTCTTATATATCATTGTTTCGTATATATCCGCTCTAACACCAATTACAATTAACCTTTCTCTTTTTTGTGGAACTTTGTAAAACATTGCTTTATAAATATCATTCTCAATAATCTTATAACCTAAATCCTCTAAGACCTTTACAATCGTACTTAATGTCCTACCTTTATCATTTTCTGCTAATCCCTTAACATTCTCAGCTAGGAATACTTTAGGCTGAACTTCTTTTATAGCTCTAGCCATTTCAAATACTAAAGTACCTCTGAGGTCTTCAAAACCTAATTGCTTACCTGCATAAGAGAAGGGCTGACAAGGAAAACCACCTGTTAGCAAATCCACTTTTCCTTTTAAACTCTCAAAATTTACATTCGCTATATCATCTTCAACTACATTCCAATCAGGACGATTTATACGAAGGGTCTCACACGCATACTTATCCTTCTCATTAAGTAATACAGATTTAAATCCGGCTTGCTCTAATCCTAGTGCTAATCCACCAGCGCCAGCAAAAAGCTCAACTAAAGAATATTCTCTTGAAGGTTTTATAGATACATCTTCATCCCAGCTGCTATTAAACATTGCAGAAAACTGTGGAAATATTTCTAGCTGTTGCTTTGTATAAGGCTTTTTATTTGTCTCAGGGTCTAGCTTTGGAACCAGCTTGCCATTCTTGGCCCAGGTTTCTACATTTCTTTTAGATACAGACAAAGTATCAGCAACTATTTGCGCTGAAAAAAAATTTTCTTGATACACTCACTTGCCTCTTTTCAATTCTAATGAAGTGGGTAAATACTAACAGTAACTGGTTAAAAGGTCCAGTTTTTAATTTTTTTTAAGGAGTTTTAAATGAGCGTATTTGATAGAAATAAAGTTAAAGAGGTGTTAAAACCTATAGTACAAAGTACATATGAGGCTCAACAGCAGGAAAAGGATATTTATAGCAATACTTTAGATTGTTTTTCAGCTGTGATTGACTCATCTATTCGAGGGCTTACATTAGAAGAGTGGAAGGAGTCAGAAAAGCAAAGGCAGGCTCAGAAAACCTTACAGAATAAGATAGGTGACTTTCATCAGAAGGTATTGGGAACACTTGATGGAGTGGAAGACTTAGGGGTAGGAGGGGTAGTAGATGTAAGAGCGGATGGACGTCAGATCATTGCAGAGGTTAAAAACAAGTGGAACACCACTAAAGGTAACCATAAAAAGAGCATATACGACGACATAGAAAGCGTATTAGAAAACCATGAAGACTACACAGGTTACTATGTAGAGATTTTGCCAAAAAATGGTAAGACCTATGATAAACCCTTTAGCCCATCAGATAATACAGATAGCTCATCAAGGGTAATTAGAGATGATATTCGTATCATTGATGGAAAGTCGTTTTATAAAATAATCACCGGGGAAGAAAATGCCTTGGAAGAACTTTACTCCATGCTTCCTGAATTAACATCAGAGATTCTTGAAGAGACTTTTAACGTTCAAAGAAATGCTGATGATGTAAAAGGTGACGACATTTTCCCCGAGTTATTTAACAAAATATTTCCTTCAGATTCTTAAACTGGCACTTATAAATAAGTAAGTATTCTATTATAAAAAGATTCCAACAGTAGATGCACTATAATTGATTAGTAGCTTTGAGAGGCATTTGTACAAGTACAGATGCCTCTGATAATTTTTTAATTTGCCTACCAGTTAAGTTAGTGCCATAGTTGTTCACTGAACGTTCTGGACAGTTGTACTGTACAGTTTCTAAAAACGTACTTGAACACTAGGTGAACAATGAACATATCGGTGACAAAAGCGGCAAAAGAATGGGGTGTATCAAGAACCACGATCTATCAGAAGGTCAATGATGGTGAGCTTTCTAGAACAGCAGATAAGAAAATAGACGTTTCAGAAATGTTGCGCGTGTTTGGTGAGCCCATTTCTAAAAAACGTACTGAACGTTCAGTGGACACTATTCAAAGTACACCTCTGAACAGTCAAAGTGTTCAGTACAATACGGATATTGAACACCTATTAGCGCTTGAAAAGCTCAAGAATGAACACCTCAGCCAACAAGTCAGCGATCAAAAACAGCTGATAGCGAATTACCAAGATCAGATAAGCCAGCTGAATAAAACGTTAGAAAAAGCCAACGCCAGTATCCAAGACTTTGCACAAGTGAGGCTGCTAGAGTTTAAGCAAGCTGAGATGAGCTATGAGCCGCCACTTGAACAAGAGCAAGAAAAAAAAGATGATTCAATCGTCGCGACGGCTAAGAAGAAAAAACGGTGGTTCTTTTGACTGTAACTGATGCTGGGAAGTCATCCCAAATTCTATATAAATGCTTATAATTCACTAACTGCCTCATTCCAATCAGTAAGCGCCTAAAATAAGATACTTGCCGTTATCAAGTTTTGTGAAGTTATTTTCATGAGCTAGAATAGCTGCAACCTTATTAAAATAATCAGTTGATTTCATCAACTCAGGCTTTAAAAATTGTAGCAATTCCTCATCACTTAAATCATGTTCCAAGTTATCAAATTTCTCTTTCGCATCGGCACTAATACTAATATCAGCAGTACGAACCATATTGATAATTTCGCTAGTATGTTCTCTTACTTCGCTACTAAGCTCATAAACAACACCTGAAGCACACCACTCTAGGGCGTCATTAAAGAGCGGCTCCCAAGCAATAGATGCTGGGTCGTTGCTTTCGCTTTTTACACGGTTATATTGGCTTAAAATAGCGTTAATCGCTTCTTCGCTAAAATCATTTACAAGCTCATGCTGCCCAAATTCTGCAATAAAATCCTGCGTATTTAATTCTGATGTACCAGTAGTCATGGCTATAGTCCTTATCGTTGTATATAAAAGAAAAAAAAGAAGTATGGGTTTAGGAATTTTTAAAACCTAATTTATCAAGATAGGGTATATAGAAAACATGCTTACTTTCATCCAATAGCTCATTCTCAATCCGCTCAGCAAACGCTTTATAATCTTCACCTTGCTTAGCATAGTTAGCCAGCTCACTCATTCTCGATAGCTTAGTCGCAAAAACACCTTTTTGTTTATCTGTCATTTTTAAAGGAGTCAGCATATCAGGCGTATCACCGTCTCTCTTTATGCCTGTCGCTTTCTCAGGCTTAGTTTTTATTTTAAATTTGAACGTAAATCCAACAATTCTACGGCCTTCTTTGTGCTGTTCATAAGTCGCTGTAATATTTGTATTATCATTAATCTCATTAATAGCATGGTCTAAGACACGACTCTTAAAATTACCCATAGTTTTATATTGGTGCTCTTCGATACCCAAACGAGTACGTAAATTTTCAATTGTAATTGGAGGGGTTTTACCAACACTACTCCACTGCATTAATATTTCAAAGATACGCAATGCGTAGATGCTATTTAGGTCTTTTATTTGTTGTAGCTCGTACTCTGTATATTTTTCACTAAGTCTTGTTATCAGTGGAATAACGTCGTTTCCAAACATAACCTCTACATACCCACCGCCCTCACTATACGAAGCACGTTGCACGAATCTGGACTTATTTATCTTGTCACGTCCCTTTGAATCCTTATCAGTCCAAACAAACTCACTTTCGTAAAGACTTTCACAAGCAGACTTCAGTGAGCGATAAGCAGTAGTTTTATCACATTCAAAATGCTTCCCGTAATCAGACGCTCTGATACGGTGGATACCTCCAATTTCAGACATACTTCCTTGTTCTCTCGCTTCAATAATAGCTAAAATAATTACACGCTGAGCGACTAAGTTAATCGCATAGCCTGATTCAATAAACGCATTAGCTTTGCTTACTATGCTAGTTTTTGTCATATAAAATCCGTATTTATATACATTCAATTTTATATTGTATATAAATATACTGTTGCTGTAAAGACGTATATCTATGGGTGTATAAACGTATATCTATGGGTGTATAAACGTATATCTATGGGTGTATAAACGTATATCTATGGGTGTATAAACGTATACTTATACAACCTATAAGTATTGAGCAGTAAGGGATACAGCTTACTTAAAAGCTATTAAAAGCTATTAAAAACATTAAAAACCTTTTACTTCTTATTTTCTAATTCTTCTTCAGTAGGATACTTCTCTCTAGCTTTACGTATAGCTGGTTGTACAAACCACTCCCAGTAATTCATTAGCTCATCATAATGCTCATTGATATAACCCATTAGTTGGTCAGCAGTAAAATCGTATCTATGATCTTTAGGTTTAGAGAATTGAGTTAATTTTGATTTACTGACATTAACTCCAAAGTACCTAGCTATTTGCATAGCTCTATAAGAGTTAATTTCACGTTCTAACCTATACCCGTCTTCTATACCAAGTTGGCAAAGTTCAGTACCACCAAAATCGATATCTTTTAAGAACTCAATCATGGCTTCAACTCGAGCAGAACGTACCGCATTGTAACGTTGCATATTCCTACGTCTCTTATCCATAAATAACTCACTCACTTTTAGAATAGGTACAGACAATAATGTTACC
>NZ_JAMBMT010000003.1 GCF_040371085.1 Psychrobacter sp. AH5 | reverse complement strand
AATCACCTCAAGATATCTTGGGGTTTTTTTATATTGTACCTTGTAATATGTTGTATATTGTATTATACTACATACATACAATACAAAAGATACATATCTAACCATACAAAATAAAGGATGACCGTCATGGCGATCAATATTCAGCAGATTCATGCAATCGCTGACCAGTTACAAGATCAAGGCATTAAGCCGACTCTAGCAGAAGTGCGTAAAGCGCTAGGCGGTGGTTCGTTTACGACTATCAGTGAGGCTATGAAATCATGGCGACAGGATAATAGAGAGGAAGAACAGCTAAGACAGGTGGACTTGCCAAGCGGCATCACTGAGCGCTTACAAGCGCTTGGTGCGGATATGTGGCAGACGGCCATTGATATCGCCAATGATCGATTAGTCAAAGAGCGTGAGGCTTTAGAGGCAATCAAGGTTAAAGCGCAAGCTGAAACGGACGAGGCGCAAGAAGCGGTTAAGACGCTAGAGAGTGAACAATCTGATTTATTAGGGCAACTTGACGAGGTGACGGCGACAGCAGAGACGGCAGCTACAAAGTTAGAGAAGACCGAAGCTGAACGTGACACATTTAAAAAGACGTTAGACGCTACTGAGCATCAGCTAGAGCTTGAACGTATTAAAGCGGATACCGCGCAGACACAGCTTGCAGAGGTTCGCAGCGCACTAGATAAGACATCGGCAGACTTGGCTGCTAACTTATCTAAGGTGACTAAACTTGAGACTATAGCTGACAGTAATAAAGCAGAGATTGAGCGCTTGAAGTCAGAGCTTGCAAATACTAAGACTGAGTTAAAGACAGTAACCGCTGAGCGCAATGAGATACAGACTAAGACCGCAGAAGTTAAAGGGGAGCTAAAGGCTATAACTGCTGAGCGTAACAAGCTATCAGAACAGAGTGATCAACTGACTCAAACACAAGCTAAGCTTGAAGTGGAACACAGAGTATTAAATGAGAAGTATAGTGAGTTATCAAACAATTACCTATCAGAGCAGGAACAAGTGACAGCAGAACTCGAAAAGACTGAAAGCGAATTAGCTACCTCTAAAAACCAAAATAACAATCAGGGTGCTGATTAAGCGAGGGTACTCTAGGTTAGGCTTACAAGCTCGGTCTGTACGTATTACGTGGGGTGAGTGGTGCTAGTTTACTTTCCTCATGATCGACTACCGACTCTTCCTCTTGTGTGGTATCTAAAGGTGGATTACTAATAGCGACAACCTCAGTAAGGTTCTTCTTATCTTGTTCATATTGTAGATGCTCTTTCGTAGGGTTGGTCAATAGCGTTAAAATACGCGCATTACTATACTGTCCAAGGCTTTCACGTAATAACCTATCATTTAGGCGACTATCATTATCCACGCCTTCAAGGTGTTCGCTGATGTTTTTGATCACATTCATCTGCCGAGGATTGAAAGTATCGCTCGGGTCGGGTTTAGGGTTTGTTTCCATGCCACCACCTGACCAGTCGCTTTTTTGTATGTAGGGCTTCCATTCTTGGGCATCCCAATAATTCTGTATCGCTTGCTCTATTAGCTCTCCATGTCGTCTAACAGTGATTTTATCTTCTCGTTCTGCAAATCGATCAAAGATTCCTGTTTGCTCGTCAAGCTTTTCAGCTCCTCGTTTTCTGTCAAAAGGTGTTGGAGCTGCTCTTGATAGCCAATCATCAGCTCCTCGTACTGCTGTAGCTGTTCTGTCTGCTGCTGCATTTGCGTCGTTCCCTGCTCTAGTAGCTCTGTTTGTTGCTTCATTGCTGAGAGTAATACAGCTATCTGATGCTGACTTAATGGCTGCTCTATTACTTTCTTCGTATCCATTGTTTATTCCTTTCACTCTTGATGTAAAGCCATATGCAGCAAAGACTGAGGCATTTTTCCCTTGCTTGTGCTGCGGTTGGATATCAAGACCTAAATCTTTATATGATTTGTGGCTGATAGGTGCTATATCATGCTGTGCTAGTCGTTTATTAACCATGTTTGCCCATAATTCACGTACGTTTTTAATATACTCAGCACCATCACCCATGTTTTTGCTTCGTCGCCAACGATCCGACTTTTCAGTATGTACCTTCTCACCAAATGACAGCTTACCGTCCTTAGTCAGTTCGGCTTGACGGGTGGTAAACATAATATGAGCATGAATATTGCGCTTATCAGGTTCTATAGTTGGCTCTAGGTCATATACTTCTGTTACTTCGAGTTCTTTTGTATCAAGATTATATGTTTCGATACGGTCTTTCATAGTTTGGTAGTTTTCTATGGTCGGTTTATGAATGCAATAATCACCGATCACCCCTAGCTCATCAGCTAAGTGCTGTGTGAACTCTACTGTTAATTGCTCGTTTTCGTCATCTGACAGCTCGCTAGGCAATGCAAGTAACCATTCTCTAGCCAACCTAGCGGATTTTTTTAGGCGACTACCTTTGACACTTCTAGTCGTGGTCGCGTGTTCTTCGACACTGCTCCATAGCTCTTGCCTACTGATCGAAAAGTTCTCATTACTTAAGGCTGTCGGCAAAACGATATTTTTAGCCACTACACCCTTTTTATTCGTATAGTCGTGAGTAGTAGCATTAGGGTTTAGTTTGTTAGTATCGGTCAGTTTTTCGGCAGCACGATAGGCTGCTGCTGCGACAACATTGTGTCCTTTTCCTCTGCTTATGTGCTTGGTTTCTGCTCGGAATATAGCCATAATTAATAGCCTATTTTGATAAATAAAAATGATGTTTTTAATGATTTTCAAACTATACTTATGCATTAATCATTTGGAAAAACTAATATGGAAATAGTTTATGGTGTAGGTTTACTGCTATTTTTCTCTTTATCTCAATTAATATATAAATGGTTAGAGGAAAGCCATTTGTTATGGCCGTTAATAGGTATAGTAATACTAATATTGGCGGGTCTGACTTATGAAAGATTACAGAACATGCCGGTCAAACCACATCCATCTGACGATATGGGCGAGGGTATTACTAGGGGTCAATATGATGCATGCATGAGAGAACAATACCGGACTAACACATATATGTATTGTAGACCTTAGCATCTAGTTTTTTTGGGGTTTGGGGTGTCCCCAACGTGGTTTATGAGAAGCTGTATATAATGGAACGTAGTGTAAGTATATACAGCTTCTCGTAACCGCGCTCTTAGCAGAGGGCTATTAGGCTTTGGTGTGTAATCAATGGATTAGGCTAAAAACTCGAATACTGGAACAAGAAACTCAAATTTTGATGATTTAGGCTCTAATTTTGAACAAAAAACTCAAATTATTGATTTGTTATAAAACTGTAATTTTGACCTGAGCGGACTGAACACTCAAATTCTGCACTAGAAAACTCAAATAACAGTAATACTGGCTCTAATAAAGAATAAAAAACTCAAATTATCGATTTATTATGGAAGTTTGGTTAGTCGACCATAAATTCAACTAACCAATGTTTCTAGATATGAACAAACAAATAAACTACTTTAGTTTTTTTAGATCAAGTATTGGTTCTTGAGTATATTTTACAGTTTTATCAGCTCCCTTGATTGACGTTTTGATAGTTACCACTTTATTCTTTGCAAGAATATTGGCTAACTTTTGAGCTTGAATACTATCAGTAACATCATAAATATTAGTCTCTTCTCTTCTACCTGTGATGGTGAATTCGACTGGTTTCTTCCCTTTGGGCGTGACAGTCAATTTGCAAAATGAAGTAATACACCTAAAAAGCTTAGCTTTAGCTGGGAATTTAAACTCGACACCATAACTATCATCAATATTCGCGAGCTTACTAACAGCCATTACATAACTATCTGCATCTGATACTGTAGTACCTATATTCGATAAGTAGCCGGAGTCGCCCACTGGTTTAGTCTTATAGTCCCAATTAGCTGAAGCGAACACAGGCAATGAAGAGAGTAGCACTGCAGTAAGTATTTTTTTCATGTTTTTGCCTCTAAGTAATTATCTTTCAAATAAAATTACATTATAAAATTTATTGCATTAATAATGTTAATTACTAGGGCGTGTTGAACATTCGACCATGTCACTGACAGAGACTATTTTTTAGGCGATTTGCAGATAAAAATGGTAAGTTTAGTCGTTCTAAGCGTCTATTTTTATCAATAAAGCGGCAAAAAAGAGTCCTGTCCCTGTTGTTGTCGTGAGGGCTGATGCTAAAATCGCCCTAGTCGTTGTGACTGTTTAAATAAAATCAGCTAACCAATGCAATAAGCATTATCTGCAATTTTAACGACGACTAGAACACAGCTTTGATAAACTAGTAGCTATCAGCAGTGCGCATTTGTGAATGTTCAACACGCCCTAACCGTTCGCTATTTTTTTTTCCATTAATTTGTCGCCAATGTTCAACACGGCCTAAATGATCGTAATTAATTTTAACCTGCCATTCATAAAAGGAATTTATTATGGTAATAATCAGCCATAAAAAAAACACAGTTAATAATCTTCGTCATTCAAAAGAGTTGTTATTACTTTGTAGCAGTATGCTACTAATAGCTTGTAGCTCAGCACCTGCGCGTACAGGAACAGTGACTAGTGTAAGCGGTGATAATCGCGCCCCTACGACCGCTACCATCAAAGCTAATAGTCAGGTCGCCAAACAATTAAACCTTAACGATCAGCAAGATTTCACAGACGCGCGTCGCGGACTTATCGCCAGTCCTAAAGATTTGAAAATCCCATCCTCTAAAGACGCCTCGAAGAACGTCTGGAATATGAGTGCTTATGATTTTATAGAAGGTGAGGCTCCTGCTACAGTCAATCCTAGCCTGTGGCGACAAGCTCAGCTCAATAATATTCAAGGACTATTCGAGGTAACACCAGGTATTTATCAAGTTCGCGGTTTTGATTTATCTAACATGACGTTAATCAAAGGCGATAGTGGCTGGATTATTATTGATACGATGACCTCAAAAGAAACCGCGCGCTATGCTTATGACTTCGCTATGCAGCATCTAGCTAAGCGCTATCCGAATACAACCAACGTCAGTGCTATTTTATTTACGCATAGTCATGTTGATCACTTCGGCGGAGTATTAGGCATTGTTAGTCAGCAAGATATTGAGCGTAAGAAAATTCCAATTATTGCACCTGCTGGGTTTATAGAAGAAGCGACCAGCGAAAATATCATTGCTGGTAATGCTATGCTACGCCGCGCCGTTTACATGTACGGCAAAGACTTGGCGCGTGATGAATTCGGTCATATCGATACTGGCTTAGGAAAGAGCCCAGCTTTTGGAGAGGTCAGTATTACCAAGCCTACGGTATTAATTGATCGCACTCCTACTAAACTAAATATAGATGGCGTCAAGTTCGAGTTTCAGTACACGCCTGAGTCAGAAGCTCCAGCAGAACTAACCTTCTATCTACCAGAATACAAGGCTTTTGGCGGTGCAGAATTGGTGTCACGAAATATGCATAATCTGTATACGCTACGCGGTGCAAAGGTACGTGATGCTTTGAAATGGAGCGGTTATATAGAAGAGGCGCGTAATATATTTGGTGATGCCGATATCTATTTCGGTAGTCATCATTGGCCTATGTGGGGGCAAGACAATATTCAGAAATTCTTAAAGCAACAGCGCGATACTTATAAATTTATTCACGATCAGAGCGTGCGCCGTATGAATAAAGGTATGACACCAGGCGAGATCGCTGAAGATATTACTTTGCCTACTAGTTTGTCGCAGGAATTCTATAATCGCGAGTATTATGGCACAGTAAAACATAATGCACGTGCTGTCTACCAAGGTTATTTAGGATGGTACGATGGTAATCCTGCCCATTTAGATCCGTTACCTGATCCACAACGTGCTACCGCTTACGTCGATCTAGCTGGTGGTAGTAATAATGTATTATTAAAAGCGCAAAAAGCCTTTGATGAGGATAACTATCGCTGGGCCGCTGAGCTATTGAATCATTTGGTATCGGTTGAACCCAAAAACATAGTAGCGCGCGAGCTGCTAGCGCGTAGCTATGATCAATTAGGCTATCAAGCGGAATCAGGACCGTGGCGTGATGTTTATTTGACCGGTGCTTTAGAGTTACGTCAAGGAACATCCAACACCAGCGTGAATCTTGCCGCTACTAAAGACCTATTATTACAAACGCCAGTCTCTAACTTTTTCGATACTTTAGCTGTGCGTTTAAAATCAGAAGATGCAGCTAATAAAGACACTAAGATAGTGATTAATTTTACGGATCTAAATGAAAGCCATCTCTTATGGATTGAGAACTCAGTGCTCCATCATCGTTTAGTTGATGATTCTAAGCCAGTAGAAGAGAAGGTTAATGCTACGTTGAATTTACCTCATGCTATGTTTGTCGATTTATTAGTAGGTGAAACAGATTTTAAAGGTATGTTGTTATCTAAAGAGTCTAAGGTTGACGGTAATCCACTTGGCTTGATAGGCTTCTTTAGATTGTTTGAGAAGCCTAATTCTTCATTTGGTATAGTGTTGCCAGATGAGTAAGGCAGCTTGTTTTCGACTATAACTATTAAGGCCTTGCTAACAGCAAGGCCTTAATAGTTATATATATTTTATTATCTCATTGCTTGGGTGAACTATCCATTTCTTGTAGTCGTTGAAAGACGGTGTCTGAAAATGGTTTGAAGTAATTCCATGACTTATATTTTTGATTGTACTGACCACCGCCTTCGTTACGCCATTGCTTTAGTATCTCAATGACATCATGGTTGTAGGTCACACACTTGATAGACATCATGCCTGAATTAAAGACCCTGACATCTACCCAAGCATGGTTGACGGTAAAGCGATAGATGGTATAGCCTTTATCAAAGCTTCCGTTGCTATTCTCATCAGTACTGCTCTGGCAATTATAAAGAGGCTCAGGTGATGGTGTAGGGGCTATTGTTAATGATTTCGGTGCTGGAAATATCCACTGCTTATTACTGACACAGTCTAGAATATAATCTTTGGCTTCCTCACTTGGCAACTCAATACCTTGTGTGAGGATTTCTCTCAAATCGATCTCAACGGTCTTAATACCTAATTGCTTAATAAAATCTGCTTTATCAGTATCGATGAAAGAAGTCACAGCAACTTCAATAAACATCATTTCTCCGTCAACCGTTGCGACTATATCAGGTCGAATACAGCCAACAGCTTGCTCTTCGATTAGTTGATCAAACTCCCAAGTTTTATCTTCACTATTTTCGTCATCAGGTAGTGATGGTAGTGTTAAATATTTCTCTTCCATAATGACTTGCTTAGCAAACTTGTGTAGGATACTTTCAGGGTGAATCGTGCAGCTTTCTTTATTAGGGCGTGTTGAACATTCGCAAATAGGCACTGCTGATCGCTAAAATTGTTCCAGACAAGGCACAAAGCGACGATAATGCAGATGCCTTAGCGAGATTTGTAACGCAGTATGGGGCAATTTTAGCATCAGCCCTCACGACAACAACAGGGACAGGACTCTTTTTTGCCGCTTCATCGTTAAAAATAAGCGCTTAGAATGACTAAACTTATTATTTTTAACATCGAATCGCCTAAAAAATAGTCGCTGTCAGTGCCATGGTCGAATGTTCAACACGCCCTAAGCACTTAAAGCTATAAGACTAAGTTATTATCGATTTATGACTTTGCTGACTCTACAAAACCATATTTAATAAGATATGGTAAATATTTTTTATAGTGCTCAGGCATCTGTAACTCTCGATTGATTATTCTTTTTGCTTCTTCATTAGTTTTGACAGGCATATCGCCCACAAGCGCATGTTCAGCTACTAATTTGAAATCAAACAAATTTGCTTGAGCTTGATTTAGGCATGGACTTTTCTTCTCTATTTTAGCTACTTCTTTGTTCTTGGCAGCATTGTCTTTAAACGCAAAGACTATCTCGGTAATCTCCCTTCCTTCCTTATTTTGGGTAAAGGATATATCTAACGTTGTTTGAGCTTTGATTTCTTTAATAGCAGGTTTCAATACGTACTGCTTGAAATCACTTATACTTTTGTATTTATCTTCGCAGTTAAATTTCTTCCGCAAATACTTGACGGTATAAGCTCTCTTTTTACCTTCGAGGTGTAAGTTACTAGAGATTAATTCGAACAATAGAAGACCATACGATCCTAAATTAACGATGCTTTGACGCTCATACTTAGTGAATGGATGGCTTTTATCAAACACTGTAAGCATATGGGTTACAGTTTCCGTCAACGTCAACTCAATCTTGCCTTGACCTGTAATATACGTGCACTCTGCGACCCATGATGAACCACGTCTATATTTCTCATCATCAGCTTGGAAGTCCCAGAACCAAAATGCCTTTTCAAGTAAGCTGTCAGCTATTTTCTCTAGCGTCTTATATCCTGTAGGATTGCTTTTACCGTACTCTTTAGCAAAAGCTGTAGCTTTAACTGTAAATGTACGCTGTTGTGGGTCTATATCTACAGCCTTTCTTACTAAGTGCGTCATATACATCATTAAACGTCGCTCATTAGTATCTAAATTAGTAATAGCGTTTAACATACGATTTTGCATGACTACCATATTTTCGCCATAAATATAGCCTAACTTGCCGTCTGACAGGCTCTTATCTTCCACCTGCGGCGTTTTATCTTCATTTTGGTGGATAGGTACTACTTTATACCCAAAATCAAAATCTGGGGCTTTGACAGGTTCTTTTACTTCTATAATTGCATCTAAGCCGTATAGTTCTTGCATATGAAGTATAAGTTCAGACCTTTCGCGGTCAGTTAGCACTCTTTCGGTCTCAATGCTGTATGTTTTCTGACTATCCATAACTACCTCGAAATCCTATTTAAGGTAATACTAGCAGCATTGTAAGAAAATGAAAGTTTTTTTTCTTACAATACTGCGATTTATTCGTACTATCACTGCCTATCCTTCGTACTATTTTGGCTAAACGCTGCCTATCCTTCGTACTATCAGTTCGTACACTTCGTAGTATAGAAAAAAAAAATCAGCTATAAGCTATATATGGTATGGCTTATAGCGGAATGCGGAAAAACCTATAAAGTTGTTAAATCTTTATTAAATAAATAAAGATTTTTGGCTGTTAATAAATGAAAATAATAGGGATAAAACTATGAATAAGTAGAAGTGCTTGTTATATACATAACTATAAGAACAGACTACGGTATATTAGATACGTTCATTATTGGAACAGTAAATAAATTGGAAATAATCTATTGAGGTAGTAAGAAAGTATGAGTTTAGACTATCAGCATATTCGTGAGCAGTTACACCGTATAATCCATGACTACAAAGACGCTGAGGGATATGAAAGAGGTCAAAGTCAGAACTTTTGGACACAGATATTTAACGCTTATGGTGTATCTGGTCAAGTACAGTCAAAAGCATTTGAACATCGCTTAAAAGATGATAAATCACAAAAATATGTAGATGCTTTTATTCCTAAACTGGTAATGATTGAGCAAAAAAGTCGTGGTATTGATCTCAATAAAGCCTATAACCAAGTCAGTAAATACTATGAACGCCTAAGCACAGCAGATAAACCAAGATATATCGTACTGTCTAATTTTGATGAGCTATGGCTATTCGATATCGAAAATCCTCTAAACATCAAAGAATATAAATGTCCGCTTGCTGATCTCCCTAAAAATGCTGAATGGTTGGATTTCTTAGCACCAAATGCGGCAATGGCTGAGATCGTTGAAGAAAACCCGATTAACCGTCAAGCTACTGAAATGGTTGCTAAGCTGCATCAGGCTTTTATCTCCGATGGGGTTAATGCCGATGAATTAGCACTATTCTTAACTCGCCTGATCTTTTGTTTCTTTGCCGATGACACCGGCATTTTTGGACAAAAAAACCTGTTAGATGGGTTACTCACGAATGAGGCAAGAAATGACGGCAGCAACCTCAACGAGGTATTTACCACGCTGTTTGATACTTTAAACACTAAAGACCGCTCAAGTCGCCTTCCTGAAAGTTATGCTGCATTTGCTTATATCAACGGTGATCTGTTCTCTCAGTCAATCCGTATCCCTTACTTTGATGAAAACCTCTATAACCTAGTCGTTCAATGCAATAACCTTGATTGGAGCGAAATTAGCCCTGCTATTTTTGGCTCAATGTTCCAAAGCGTACTCGATATAGACGACACAGCCGACAGCGACGATAAACGTCGTGAGTTTGGCGCTCATTACACCAGTGAAAAGAATATTTTAAAGGTCATCAACTCCTTATTCTTACAAGAGCTGCGTGATGAGTTTTCAAAGTGCGCTAAAGACAAGCCTAGAGCCATAAAACTCTATGAAAAACTACCTACATTAAAATTCTTTGATCCTGCTTGTGGCTGTGGCAACTTCCTAATCATTGCTTACCGTGAGTTGCGACTGCTAGAAAATCAGCTGATTGCACAGATTTATGGTGATCAAAGAGGTCTGCTTGATATTAGTAGTATGTGTCAAGTCACGGTTGAGCAGTTTTATGGCATCGAGATTGAACCTCATGCAGCCCATATCGCAAGGGTAGCTATGTGGATCACTGACCATCAGCTGAACCAAGCCACTGCCGAACGTTTTGGTACGACACGCCCTACAACGCCTATCGTATACAGTCCACACATTACAGAGGGTAATGCCCTACAAATTGACTGGGAGGACGTTCTAGCGGCCAATGAGTGTGATTTTGTGATGGGCAATCCGCCTTTCATTGGTTATACCTATCAAAGTAAAGAGCAGAAAGCAGATTTGGCTCATGTTGCTAGTAGTGTGAAAAAACATAAGTCATTAGATTATGTTGCAGGGTGGTACATCAAAGCTATGCACTATATGCAGTCAGTAACTAAGCCTAAACATCAAATCGAAACAGCTTTTGTATCTACTAACTCTATCGTTCAAGGTGAGCATGTAGCCATATTGTGGCAATACCTCCTTAAAGATTGTGAGGGACATATTAATTTTGCCCATCATACCTTTAAGTGGACGAATGAGGGTAAAGGTGTAGCAGCTGTACATTGCATCATCGTTGGCTATGGTACGAACGAACGCAAAGAAAAAACGATCTTTAGTTATAGTGATATTGCAGGTGAACCCAAGCCAAACAAAGCGAAAACTATCAATGGCTATTTAATTGATGGTGAATTAATTTTCTTCGATAGAGCTAAAAAGCAAGTTTCTAATGAATTAGAAATGTCACGTGGC
Organism: Psychrobacter sp. AH5; assembly: GCF_040371085.1. Classification (NCBI taxonomy): domain Bacteria; kingdom Pseudomonadati; phylum Pseudomonadota; class Gammaproteobacteria; order Moraxellales; family Moraxellaceae; genus Psychrobacter; species Psychrobacter sp. AH5. The sequence goes on along the minus strand of NZ_JAMBMT010000003.1, from coordinate 12,927 downwards.
AATCAGCCTACGGACGGTGGAAACTTGCTGCTATCAGACGATGAATTTAAAGAGTTAATAGAAATAGAGCCGACTGCTAAGAAATATATAAAGCGTTATATGATGGGTAATGAATTTCTCAACAATATAAAACGTTGGTGTCTTTGGTTTGATGATTGCGATCCTCTACAGCTCAATAAAGATTTAGAGAAAATGCCTTTAGTTAGGCAAAGAATTGAAAATGTTAAAAACACAAGGCTTTTAAGCAGCAAAGCGGCTACAGTTAAGAAAGCTGACACTCCCCATCTATTTGATGAGCGACGTTATGTAGATGAGCCTTATATTGGGTTGCCTAGAGTATCCTCAGAAAATAGAAAATTCATACCTATTGGTTTTTTAGATGGAGAAGTAGCAGGTGATAAACTGTATGTCCTTTTAGGCGGAAGGCTTTATCACTTTGGTGTTTTATCAAGCAGTATGCACAATGCTTTTATGCGTCTGACAGCAGGGAGAATGAAAAGCGACTATAGTTATTCAAATACTATCGTTTATAACAATTTCCCCTATCCTTTCATGGCAGAAGATGATGATAGAAAATCTATTGAAGCCAAGTCAGATATAGCTAAAGTAGCGCAAGGCGTGTTAGATGCTCGTAAGCATTACCAAGAAGTTAGTGAGAATGCACCAACGCTCGCTAAGCTTTATAACACTTACATGATCGATCCCTATCCTGAGCTAACCAAAGCTCATAATGCCCTTGATAAAGCAGTAGATAAGGCTTACGGCTACAAGGGTAAGGGCGACGATGCCAGTCGAGTTGAGTTCTTACTCAAAAGAATTGCTGATATTTGATATTTTCTAACAATGGCCAAAATATAATGTAGTTGTATCAATTAAATCACCTCAAGATATCTTGGGGTTTTTTTATATTGTACCTTGTAATATGTTGTATATTGTATTATACTACATACATACAATACAAAAGATACATATCTAACCATACAAAATAAAGGATGACCGTCATGGCGATCAATATTCAGCAGATTCATGCAATCGCTGACCAGTTACAAGATCAAGGCATTAAGCCGACTCTAGCAGAAGTGCGTAAAGCGCTAGGCGGTGGTTCGTTTACGACTATCAGTGAGGCTATGAAATCATGGCGACAGGATAATAGAGAGGAAGAACAGCTAAGACAGGTGGACTTGCCAAGCGGCATCACTGAGCGCTTACAAGCGCTTGGTGCGGATATGTGGCAGACGGCCATTGATATCGCCAATGATCGATTAGTCAAAGAGCGTGAGGCTTTAGAGGCAATCAAGGTTAAAGCGCAAGCTGAAACGGACGAGGCGCAAGAAGCGGTTAAGACGCTAGAGAGTGAACAATCTGATTTATTAGGGCAACTTGACGAGGTGACGGCGACAGCAGAGACGGCAGCTACAAAGTTAGAGAAGACCGAAGCTGAACGTGACACATTTAAAAAGACGTTAGACGCTACTGAGCATCAGCTAGAGCTTGAACGTATTAAAGCGGATACCGCGCAGACACAGCTTGCAGAGGTTCGCAGCGCACTAGATAAGACATCGGCAGACTTGGCTGCTAACTTATCTAAGGTGACTAAACTTGAGACTATAGCTGACAGTAATAAAGCAGAGATTGAGCGCTTGAAGTCAGAGCTTGCAAATACTAAGACTGAGTTAAAGACAGTAACCGCTGAGCGCAATGAGATACAGACTAAGACCGCAGAAGTTAAAGGGGAGCTAAAGGCTATAACTGCTGAGCGTAACAAGCTATCAGAACAGAGTGATCAACTGACTCAAACACAAGCTAAGCTTGAAGTGGAACACAGAGTATTAAATGAGAAGTATAGTGAGTTATCAAACAATTACCTATCAGAGCAGGAACAAGTGACAGCAGAACTCGAAAAGACTGAAAGCGAATTAGCTACCTCTAAAAACCAAAATAACAATCAGGGTGCTGATTAAGCGAGGGTACTCTAGGTTAGGCTTACAAGCTCGGTCTGTACGTATTACGTGGGGTGAGTGGTGCTAGTTTACTTTCCTCATGATCGACTACCGACTCTTCCTCTTGTGTGGTATCTAAAGGTGGATTACTAATAGCGACAACCTCAGTAAGGTTCTTCTTATCTTGTTCATATTGTAGATGCTCTTTCGTAGGGTTGGTCAATAGCGTTAAAATACGCGCATTACTATACTGTCCAAGGCTTTCACGTAATAACCTATCATTTAGGCGACTATCATTATCCACGCCTTCAAGGTGTTCGCTGATGTTTTTGATCACATTCATCTGCCGAGGATTGAAAGTATCGCTCGGGTCGGGTTTAGGGTTTGTTTCCATGCCACCACCTGACCAGTCGCTTTTTTGTATGTAGGGCTTCCATTCTTGGGCATCCCAATAATTCTGTATCGCTTGCTCTATTAGCTCTCCATGTCGTCTAACAGTGATTTTATCTTCTCGTTCTGCAAATCGATCAAAGATTCCTGTTTGCTCGTCAAGCTTTTCAGCTCCTCGTTTTCTGTCAAAAGGTGTTGGAGCTGCTCTTGATAGCCAATCATCAGCTCCTCGTACTGCTGTAGCTGTTCTGTCTGCTGCTGCATTTGCGTCGTTCCCTGCTCTAGTAGCTCTGTTTGTTGCTTCATTGCTGAGAGTAATACAGCTATCTGATGCTGACTTAATGGCTGCTCTATTACTTTCTTCGTATCCATTGTTTATTCCTTTCACTCTTGATGTAAAGCCATATGCAGCAAAGACTGAGGCATTTTTCCCTTGCTTGTGCTGCGGTTGGATATCAAGACCTAAATCTTTATATGATTTGTGGCTGATAGGTGCTATATCATGCTGTGCTAGTCGTTTATTAACCATGTTTGCCCATAATTCACGTACGTTTTTAATATACTCAGCACCATCACCCATGTTTTTGCTTCGTCGCCAACGATCCGACTTTTCAGTATGTACCTTCTCACCAAATGACAGCTTACCGTCCTTAGTCAGTTCGGCTTGACGGGTGGTAAACATAATATGAGCATGAATATTGCGCTTATCAGGTTCTATAGTTGGCTCTAGGTCATATACTTCTGTTACTTCGAGTTCTTTTGTATCAAGATTATATGTTTCGATACGGTCTTTCATAGTTTGGTAGTTTTCTATGGTCGGTTTATGAATGCAATAATCACCGATCACCCCTAGCTCATCAGCTAAGTGCTGTGTGAACTCTACTGTTAATTGCTCGTTTTCGTCATCTGACAGCTCGCTAGGCAATGCAAGTAACCATTCTCTAGCCAACCTAGCGGATTTTTTTAGGCGACTACCTTTGACACTTCTAGTCGTGGTCGCGTGTTCTTCGACACTGCTCCATAGCTCTTGCCTACTGATCGAAAAGTTCTCATTACTTAAGGCTGTCGGCAAAACGATATTTTTAGCCACTACACCCTTTTTATTCGTATAGTCGTGAGTAGTAGCATTAGGGTTTAGTTTGTTAGTATCGGTCAGTTTTTCGGCAGCACGATAGGCTGCTGCTGCGACAACATTGTGTCCTTTTCCTCTGCTTATGTGCTTGGTTTCTGCTCGGAATATAGCCATAATTAATAGCCTATTTTGATAAATAAAAATGATGTTTTTAATGATTTTCAAACTATACTTATGCATTAATCATTTGGAAAAACTAATATGGAAATAGTTTATGGTGTAGGTTTACTGCTATTTTTCTCTTTATCTCAATTAATATATAAATGGTTAGAGGAAAGCCATTTGTTATGGCCGTTAATAGGTATAGTAATACTAATATTGGCGGGTCTGACTTATGAAAGATTACAGAACATGCCGGTCAAACCACATCCATCTGACGATATGGGCGAGGGTATTACTAGGGGTCAATATGATGCATGCATGAGAGAACAATACCGGACTAACACATATATGTATTGTAGACCTTAGCATCTAGTTTTTTTGGGGTTTGGGGTGTCCCCAACGTGGTTTATGAGAAGCTGTATATAATGGAACGTAGTGTAAGTATATACAGCTTCTCGTAACCGCGCTCTTAGCAGAGGGCTATTAGGCTTTGGTGTGTAATCAATGGATTAGGCTAAAAACTCGAATACTGGAACAAGAAACTCAAATTTTGATGATTTAGGCTCTAATTTTGAACAAAAAACTCAAATTATTGATTTGTTATAAAACTGTAATTTTGACCTGAGCGGACTGAACACTCAAATTCTGCACTAGAAAACTCAAATAACAGTAATACTGGCTCTAATAAAGAATAAAAAACTCAAATTATCGATTTATTATGGAAGTTTGGTTAGTCGACCATAAATTCAACTAACCAATGTTTCTAGATATGAACAAACAAATAAACTACTTTAGTTTTTTTAGATCAAGTATTGGTTCTTGAGTATATTTTACAGTTTTATCAGCTCCCTTGATTGACGTTTTGATAGTTACCACTTTATTCTTTGCAAGAATATTGGCTAACTTTTGAGCTTGAATACTATCAGTAACATCATAAATATTAGTCTCTTCTCTTCTACCTGTGATGGTGAATTCGACTGGTTTCTTCCCTTTGGGCGTGACAGTCAATTTGCAAAATGAAGTAATACACCTAAAAAGCTTAGCTTTAGCTGGGAATTTAAACTCGACACCATAACTATCATCAATATTCGCGAGCTTACTAACAGCCATTACATAACTATCTGCATCTGATACTGTAGTACCTATATTCGATAAGTAGCCGGAGTCGCCCACTGGTTTAGTCTTATAGTCCCAATTAGCTGAAGCGAACACAGGCAATGAAGAGAGTAGCACTGCAGTAAGTATTTTTTTCATGTTTTTGCCTCTAAGTAATTATCTTTCAAATAAAATTACATTATAAAATTTATTGCATTAATAATGTTAATTACTAGGGCGTGTTGAACATTCGACCATGTCACTGACAGAGACTATTTTTTAGGCGATTTGCAGATAAAAATGGTAAGTTTAGTCGTTCTAAGCGTCTATTTTTATCAATAAAGCGGCAAAAAAGAGTCCTGTCCCTGTTGTTGTCGTGAGGGCTGATGCTAAAATCGCCCTAGTCGTTGTGACTGTTTAAATAAAATCAGCTAACCAATGCAATAAGCATTATCTGCAATTTTAACGACGACTAGAACACAGCTTTGATAAACTAGTAGCTATCAGCAGTGCGCATTTGTGAATGTTCAACACGCCCTAACCGTTCGCTATTTTTTTTTCCATTAATTTGTCGCCAATGTTCAACACGGCCTAAATGATCGTAATTAATTTTAACCTGCCATTCATAAAAGGAATTTATTATGGTAATAATCAGCCATAAAAAAAACACAGTTAATAATCTTCGTCATTCAAAAGAGTTGTTATTACTTTGTAGCAGTATGCTACTAATAGCTTGTAGCTCAGCACCTGCGCGTACAGGAACAGTGACTAGTGTAAGCGGTGATAATCGCGCCCCTACGACCGCTACCATCAAAGCTAATAGTCAGGTCGCCAAACAATTAAACCTTAACGATCAGCAAGATTTCACAGACGCGCGTCGCGGACTTATCGCCAGTCCTAAAGATTTGAAAATCCCATCCTCTAAAGACGCCTCGAAGAACGTCTGGAATATGAGTGCTTATGATTTTATAGAAGGTGAGGCTCCTGCTACAGTCAATCCTAGCCTGTGGCGACAAGCTCAGCTCAATAATATTCAAGGACTATTCGAGGTAACACCAGGTATTTATCAAGTTCGCGGTTTTGATTTATCTAACATGACGTTAATCAAAGGCGATAGTGGCTGGATTATTATTGATACGATGACCTCAAAAGAAACCGCGCGCTATGCTTATGACTTCGCTATGCAGCATCTAGCTAAGCGCTATCCGAATACAACCAACGTCAGTGCTATTTTATTTACGCATAGTCATGTTGATCACTTCGGCGGAGTATTAGGCATTGTTAGTCAGCAAGATATTGAGCGTAAGAAAATTCCAATTATTGCACCTGCTGGGTTTATAGAAGAAGCGACCAGCGAAAATATCATTGCTGGTAATGCTATGCTACGCCGCGCCGTTTACATGTACGGCAAAGACTTGGCGCGTGATGAATTCGGTCATATCGATACTGGCTTAGGAAAGAGCCCAGCTTTTGGAGAGGTCAGTATTACCAAGCCTACGGTATTAATTGATCGCACTCCTACTAAACTAAATATAGATGGCGTCAAGTTCGAGTTTCAGTACACGCCTGAGTCAGAAGCTCCAGCAGAACTAACCTTCTATCTACCAGAATACAAGGCTTTTGGCGGTGCAGAATTGGTGTCACGAAATATGCATAATCTGTATACGCTACGCGGTGCAAAGGTACGTGATGCTTTGAAATGGAGCGGTTATATAGAAGAGGCGCGTAATATATTTGGTGATGCCGATATCTATTTCGGTAGTCATCATTGGCCTATGTGGGGGCAAGACAATATTCAGAAATTCTTAAAGCAACAGCGCGATACTTATAAATTTATTCACGATCAGAGCGTGCGCCGTATGAATAAAGGTATGACACCAGGCGAGATCGCTGAAGATATTACTTTGCCTACTAGTTTGTCGCAGGAATTCTATAATCGCGAGTATTATGGCACAGTAAAACATAATGCACGTGCTGTCTACCAAGGTTATTTAGGATGGTACGATGGTAATCCTGCCCATTTAGATCCGTTACCTGATCCACAACGTGCTACCGCTTACGTCGATCTAGCTGGTGGTAGTAATAATGTATTATTAAAAGCGCAAAAAGCCTTTGATGAGGATAACTATCGCTGGGCCGCTGAGCTATTGAATCATTTGGTATCGGTTGAACCCAAAAACATAGTAGCGCGCGAGCTGCTAGCGCGTAGCTATGATCAATTAGGCTATCAAGCGGAATCAGGACCGTGGCGTGATGTTTATTTGACCGGTGCTTTAGAGTTACGTCAAGGAACATCCAACACCAGCGTGAATCTTGCCGCTACTAAAGACCTATTATTACAAACGCCAGTCTCTAACTTTTTCGATACTTTAGCTGTGCGTTTAAAATCAGAAGATGCAGCTAATAAAGACACTAAGATAGTGATTAATTTTACGGATCTAAATGAAAGCCATCTCTTATGGATTGAGAACTCAGTGCTCCATCATCGTTTAGTTGATGATTCTAAGCCAGTAGAAGAGAAGGTTAATGCTACGTTGAATTTACCTCATGCTATGTTTGTCGATTTATTAGTAGGTGAAACAGATTTTAAAGGTATGTTGTTATCTAAAGAGTCTAAGGTTGACGGTAATCCACTTGGCTTGATAGGCTTCTTTAGATTGTTTGAGAAGCCTAATTCTTCATTTGGTATAGTGTTGCCAGATGAGTAAGGCAGCTTGTTTTCGACTATAACTATTAAGGCCTTGCTAACAGCAAGGCCTTAATAGTTATATATATTTTATTATCTCATTGCTTGGGTGAACTATCCATTTCTTGTAGTCGTTGAAAGACGGTGTCTGAAAATGGTTTGAAGTAATTCCATGACTTATATTTTTGATTGTACTGACCACCGCCTTCGTTACGCCATTGCTTTAGTATCTCAATGACATCATGGTTGTAGGTCACACACTTGATAGACATCATGCCTGAATTAAAGACCCTGACATCTACCCAAGCATGGTTGACGGTAAAGCGATAGATGGTATAGCCTTTATCAAAGCTTCCGTTGCTATTCTCATCAGTACTGCTCTGGCAATTATAAAGAGGCTCAGGTGATGGTGTAGGGGCTATTGTTAATGATTTCGGTGCTGGAAATATCCACTGCTTATTACTGACACAGTCTAGAATATAATCTTTGGCTTCCTCACTTGGCAACTCAATACCTTGTGTGAGGATTTCTCTCAAATCGATCTCAACGGTCTTAATACCTAATTGCTTAATAAAATCTGCTTTATCAGTATCGATGAAAGAAGTCACAGCAACTTCAATAAACATCATTTCTCCGTCAACCGTTGCGACTATATCAGGTCGAATACAGCCAACAGCTTGCTCTTCGATTAGTTGATCAAACTCCCAAGTTTTATCTTCACTATTTTCGTCATCAGGTAGTGATGGTAGTGTTAAATATTTCTCTTCCATAATGACTTGCTTAGCAAACTTGTGTAGGATACTTTCAGGGTGAATCGTGCAGCTTTCTTTATTAGGGCGTGTTGAACATTCGCAAATAGGCACTGCTGATCGCTAAAATTGTTCCAGACAAGGCACAAAGCGACGATAATGCAGATGCCTTAGCGAGATTTGTAACGCAGTATGGGGCAATTTTAGCATCAGCCCTCACGACAACAACAGGGACAGGACTCTTTTTTGCCGCTTCATCGTTAAAAATAAGCGCTTAGAATGACTAAACTTATTATTTTTAACATCGAATCGCCTAAAAAATAGTCGCTGTCAGTGCCATGGTCGAATGTTCAACACGCCCTAAGCACTTAAAGCTATAAGACTAAGTTATTATCGATTTATGACTTTGCTGACTCTACAAAACCATATTTAATAAGATATGGTAAATATTTTTTATAGTGCTCAGGCATCTGTAACTCTCGATTGATTATTCTTTTTGCTTCTTCATTAGTTTTGACAGGCATATCGCCCACAAGCGCATGTTCAGCTACTAATTTGAAATCAAACAAATTTGCTTGAGCTTGATTTAGGCATGGACTTTTCTTCTCTATTTTAGCTACTTCTTTGTTCTTGGCAGCATTGTCTTTAAACGCAAAGACTATCTCGGTAATCTCCCTTCCTTCCTTATTTTGGGTAAAGGATATATCTAACGTTGTTTGAGCTTTGATTTCTTTAATAGCAGGTTTCAATACGTACTGCTTGAAATCACTTATACTTTTGTATTTATCTTCGCAGTTAAATTTCTTCCGCAAATACTTGACGGTATAAGCTCTCTTTTTACCTTCGAGGTGTAAGTTACTAGAGATTAATTCGAACAATAGAAGACCATACGATCCTAAATTAACGATGCTTTGACGCTCATACTTAGTGAATGGATGGCTTTTATCAAACACTGTAAGCATATGGGTTACAGTTTCCGTCAACGTCAACTCAATCTTGCCTTGACCTGTAATATACGTGCACTCTGCGACCCATGATGAACCACGTCTATATTTCTCATCATCAGCTTGGAAGTCCCAGAACCAAAATGCCTTTTCAAGTAAGCTGTCAGCTATTTTCTCTAGCGTCTTATATCCTGTAGGATTGCTTTTACCGTACTCTTTAGCAAAAGCTGTAGCTTTAACTGTAAATGTACGCTGTTGTGGGTCTATATCTACAGCCTTTCTTACTAAGTGCGTCATATACATCATTAAACGTCGCTCATTAGTATCTAAATTAGTAATAGCGTTTAACATACGATTTTGCATGACTACCATATTTTCGCCATAAATATAGCCTAACTTGCCGTCTGACAGGCTCTTATCTTCCACCTGCGGCGTTTTATCTTCATTTTGGTGGATAGGTACTACTTTATACCCAAAATCAAAATCTGGGGCTTTGACAGGTTCTTTTACTTCTATAATTGCATCTAAGCCGTATAGTTCTTGCATATGAAGTATAAGTTCAGACCTTTCGCGGTCAGTTAGCACTCTTTCGGTCTCAATGCTGTATGTTTTCTGACTATCCATAACTACCTCGAAATCCTATTTAAGGTAATACTAGCAGCATTGTAAGAAAATGAAAGTTTTTTTTCTTACAATACTGCGATTTATTCGTACTATCACTGCCTATCCTTCGTACTATTTTGGCTAAACGCTGCCTATCCTTCGTACTATCAGTTCGTACACTTCGTAGTATAGAAAAAAAAAATCAGCTATAAGCTATATATGGTATGGCTTATAGCGGAATGCGGAAAAACCTATAAAGTTGTTAAATCTTTATTAAATAAATAAAGATTTTTGGCTGTTAATAAATGAAAATAATAGGGATAAAACTATGAATAAGTAGAAGTGCTTGTTATATACATAACTATAAGAACAGACTACGGTATATTAGATACGTTCATTATTGGAACAGTAAATAAATTGGAAATAATCTATTGAGGTAGTAAGAAAGTATGAGTTTAGACTATCAGCATATTCGTGAGCAGTTACACCGTATAATCCATGACTACAAAGACGCTGAGGGATATGAAAGAGGTCAAAGTCAGAACTTTTGGACACAGATATTTAACGCTTATGGTGTATCTGGTCAAGTACAGTCAAAAGCATTTGAACATCGCTTAAAAGATGATAAATCACAAAAATATGTAGATGCTTTTATTCCTAAACTGGTAATGATTGAGCAAAAAAGTCGTGGTATTGATCTCAATAAAGCCTATAACCAAGTCAGTAAATACTATGAACGCCTAAGCACAGCAGATAAACCAAGATATATCGTACTGTCTAATTTTGATGAGCTATGGCTATTCGATATCGAAAATCCTCTAAACATCAAAGAATATAAATGTCCGCTTGCTGATCTCCCTAAAAATGCTGAATGGTTGGATTTCTTAGCACCAAATGCGGCAATGGCTGAGATCGTTGAAGAAAACCCGATTAACCGTCAAGCTACTGAAATGGTTGCTAAGCTGCATCAGGCTTTTATCTCCGATGGGGTTAATGCCGATGAATTAGCACTATTCTTAACTCGCCTGATCTTTTGTTTCTTTGCCGATGACACCGGCATTTTTGGACAAAAAAACCTGTTAGATGGGTTACTCACGAATGAGGCAAGAAATGACGGCAGCAACCTCAACGAGGTATTTACCACGCTGTTTGATACTTTAAACACTAAAGACCGCTCAAGTCGCCTTCCTGAAAGTTATGCTGCATTTGCTTATATCAACGGTGATCTGTTCTCTCAGTCAATCCGTATCCCTTACTTTGATGAAAACCTCTATAACCTAGTCGTTCAATGCAATAACCTTGATTGGAGCGAAATTAGCCCTGCTATTTTTGGCTCAATGTTCCAAAGCGTACTCGATATAGACGACACAGCCGACAGCGACGATAAACGTCGTGAGTTTGGCGCTCATTACACCAGTGAAAAGAATATTTTAAAGGTCATCAACTCCTTATTCTTACAAGAGCTGCGTGATGAGTTTTCAAAGTGCGCTAAAGACAAGCCTAGAGCCATAAAACTCTATGAAAAACTACCTACATTAAAATTCTTTGATCCTGCTTGTGGCTGTGGCAACTTCCTAATCATTGCTTACCGTGAGTTGCGACTGCTAGAAAATCAGCTGATTGCACAGATTTATGGTGATCAAAGAGGTCTGCTTGATATTAGTAGTATGTGTCAAGTCACGGTTGAGCAGTTTTATGGCATCGAGATTGAACCTCATGCAGCCCATATCGCAAGGGTAGCTATGTGGATCACTGACCATCAGCTGAACCAAGCCACTGCCGAACGTTTTGGTACGACACGCCCTACAACGCCTATCGTATACAGTCCACACATTACAGAGGGTAATGCCCTACAAATTGACTGGGAGGACGTTCTAGCGGCCAATGAGTGTGATTTTGTGATGGGCAATCCGCCTTTCATTGGTTATACCTATCAAAGTAAAGAGCAGAAAGCAGATTTGGCTCATGTTGCTAGTAGTGTGAAAAAACATAAGTCATTAGATTATGTTGCAGGGTGGTACATCAAAGCTATGCACTATATGCAGTCAGTAACTAAGCCTAAACATCAAATCGAAACAGCTTTTGTATCTACTAACTCTATCGTTCAAGGTGAGCATGTAGCCATATTGTGGCAATACCTCCTTAAAGATTGTGAGGGACATATTAATTTTGCCCATCATACCTTTAAGTGGACGAATGAGGGTAAAGGTGTAGCAGCTGTACATTGCATCATCGTTGGCTATGGTACGAACGAACGCAAAGAAAAAACGATCTTTAGTTATAGTGATATTGCAGGTGAACCCAAGCCAAACAAAGCGAAAACTATCAATGGCTATTTAATTGATGGTGAATTAATTTTCTTCGATAGAGCTAAAAAGCAAGTTTCTAATGAATTAGAAATGTCACGTGGCAATCAGCCTACGGACGGTGGAAACTTGCTGCTATCAGACGATGAATTTAAAGAGTTAATAGAAATAGAGCCGACTGCTAAGAAATATATAAAGCGTTATATGATGGGTAATGAATTTCTCAACAATATAAAACGTTGGTGTCTTTGGTTTGATGATTGCGATCCTCTACAGCTCAATAAAGATTTAGAGAAAATGCCTTTAGTTAGGCAAAGAATTGAAAATGTTAAAAACACAAGGCTTTTAAGCAGCAAAGCGGCTACAGTTAAGAAAGCTGACACTCCCCATCTATTTGATGAGCGACGTTATGTAGATGAGCCTTATATTGGGTTGCCTAGAGTATCCTCAGAAAATAGAAAATTCATACCTATTGGTTTTTTAGATGGAGAAGTAGCAGGTGATAAACTGTATGTCCTTTTAGGCGGAAGGCTTTATCACTTTGGTGTTTTATCAAGCAGTATGCACAATGCTTTTATGCGTCTGACAGCAGGGAGAATGAAAAGCGACTATAGTTATTCAAATACTATCGTTTATAACAATTTCCCCTATCCTTTCATGGCAGAAGATGATGATAGAAAATCTATTGAAGCCAAGTCAGATATAGCTAAAGTAGCGCAAGGCGTGTTAGATGCTCGTAAGCATTACCAAGAAGTTAGTGAGAATGCACCAACGCTCGCTAAGCTTTATAACACTTACATGATCGATCCCTATCCTGAGCTAACCAAAGCTCATAATGCCCTTGATAAAGCAGTAGATAAGGCTTACGGCTACAAGGGTAAGGGCGACGATGCCAGTCGAGTTGAGTTCTTACTCAAAAGAATTGCTGATATTTGATATTTTCTAACAATGGCCAAAATATAATGTAGTTGTATCAATTA
>NZ_JAMBMT010000002.1 GCF_040371085.1 Psychrobacter sp. AH5 | reverse complement strand
TGTAATTAGAGCAAGCCTTGGTAATCGTGCTAAAGAAAGCCTGGTAGTAGATTTCATCAATAAAACCAACTTGGATAACATCCCTGATAAATCCAGCATTATTGAGGCCTTCTTTAGCTTTGCTCAAACAGAGCAGCAGCGTGAGGCGCAAGATATGATTGTTGCTGAAAATCTTAATGAAGAGGCAGCTAAGCGTTATATAACGGCATCTTTAAAGCGTGAATACGCCAGTGAGAATGGTACGGAGCTGAATGAAGTCCTACCTAAGTTAAGCCCTCTTAATCCACAGTACCTAACCAAAAAGCAAAGTGTTTTCCAGAAAATGTCGGCTTTTGTTGAGAAGTTTAAAGGTGTGGGTGGGAAAGTGTGATCGATAAGGCTGGGTGCTATAGATACTGCGCAACTAAAATACCCAAGTTAAACTATACGGGTTTGACGGAAGGAATTAGTAGGTCCAATAAGACGACATGCGTTGTCACATACAGTACGATCATCGTTGTCAACATGGATAAACTGAAATAGTATGGGAGAGTGTTTTGTCAAAAAATATAAGATTTGATTATTATTGTCTCAACGTAAATAAAAAGAGAAAGAGTAGAAAAAAGCAAGGTCAAGTCCACTTTGGTTTAATAAGTTCAGAAAAGATATTTAGTGAGCTACATGCTTACTATAAAAATAACGTTTCTCTTTTCCAACCTCAAAAAAAGAATGAAGGGAAGCTTCTAAGGAAGTTTCATAATAATAAAAAATGGGTTAGATGGATATCTATCGAAAAGGAAGATGATTACTACAAACTGTTGCTATGTTTTTATGACAGTGAAGTAGACGATAGAATCGTTGAGAATATAGGTGCTAGCAGAATAAAGCAAAAAATACCTGACGCGCATGGCTTAAGGACACTTGTACATATAGTCGTTAAAGCTGATAGTAGTGAAAAGATGCGTACTGCGCCTAATATATGCATTCAATCAGTAACTGGATTAACTAGACCATACATTAAAAGCATAATAGCTGAATTACTAGCATTGATAGATACTGACTTAGATCTCTTACAATCTGACTCGATGACAGAAGAGGATATAGAGTGCGTTCCTAATATCAGTTTTAACGTTGTTACAACCGATACAGTTCTGGATGACATTAAGAAGGGATTGTTAAATGGGGTTCTCTTAACCGGAACAAAGAGCAATGACACTGAGGGTGGTGTCGAACGTGACTTCGACAGTGTCTTAAAAACAGGTGAGACAACAGCAAGTATTACAGTCAAAATTGAGAAAAATACAACCGCTTGGGAGAAAATAACAGAATCAAAAATATTCAAATTTGCTGAGAATTTAAAGAAAGAAAACGAGAAAAGCTTCGATAAAACTCCTACAACATACCTATTAATTAAGAATGAAGATACGGGTTCAGAAATTAAACACGAAATTCTTGATGGTGTTCTTGATGGTTTTGCCAAGAGAACTTATCTGAAGTGGGAAGAAAGAGATTTAAATACACATAATAAGATGAATTTGGAGTCTCCTGAGCCTGTTGAGCAGTTCTACGATGAAATGATTAGTAACTTTTAATAAAATAATAGGAGGTCATATGCTTAATAAAGCGATACAAGTCTTTGATTTCCTTAATATCAAACATAAGAACAAAGATCGGGATCGGTCGATATCTATATTACGATATCCTTTAGTTTTACTGTACCCTTTGCTTATTTCTTTATTATTAAGTATAGGCACTACATGGTTAGCATATAGCTATGAGGAAAGTAACTACTTATTAAGTGACAGATTTGCAGATTTATTTACGCTGTTAGCCATTCTTCCAGGTTTTTATATAGCCTCTCTATCAGCAATATCAGCTATAAATAGAAAGGCAATAGATAAGTATATAAATGAAGATAACCCCCCTTTCCTCATTAAGCCTAATAAGGGGTTTCCAGGTACATACGAGCAGCCACTAACTCGACGAATATATTTAACAATGTTATTCGCTTATTTATCAGCAGTGAGTTTGCTTTTAACTATAAACCTTACAATAATAAGGTTCTTATTCTCTATAGAGGTAATCAAAGAATTTTTCCTTCTATCTAACTTTGATTACATTCCAATTGCTGTATATTTCTTCATTAGCGTAGTCATACTCTTCTTTATTACTCAGTTGATATTATTAACTTTAGTAGGAATAAACTATCTTGGTTATAGTGCATTAGTAAATGAATAGAGATAGATTATGCTGCAGTGAAACCAGCTATCCAAAGCGATAATAAAGCTAATAGCCTACCTAGAATAGACTAAGGTGGTAAAACCATTTTAGTTAACGTATCAAAAGACTATACCTATGGCGAATCAATCAGGTGCCTTCACTGGTTCGGTCCCCTAGTGAGGACTTGAATATTAAGCTATCCTCTATGTCCTATTCTCAATTGAGTTTTTATGTCTAATATACTAAGTAATGAACCTATAATACAATACGAACCACAGAGCCTACGTCCAATAGTAGCTACTATTGGAGTACTTTTTAAAGATGGAAAGGTGCTTTTAGTACGCCGTGCTAACCCACCCGATGCAGGTCGATGGGGTTTTCCCGGTGGTAAAATTGAACGTGGGGAAACTGTTAAAGATGCTGCCGTTCGTGAACTTTATGAAGAGACAAGCATTGTATCAAAAGCCTTTAAGACATTTAACGCTGTAGACGCGTTTGACTTTGATAGTAGTGGTAAGCTTCGTCACCATTTTGTTCTTGTAGCCGTACTTTGTATTTGGGTTTCTGGTGATCCTCTAGCAGGTGATGACGCCCTAGAAGCTAGATTTTTCGATATTGAAGATTTGATCAATGCAGATTTAGCCCTTAGCTTAGATGTTAAAGAAATAGCATTACAAGCAGCTGAGTTACTCTAAAAAGTAAGAAAGTTCGATGAGAGCATCCTATATTCTGTGTAACAGCTGTGTGGCTTTCATCAATAATTACACAAAATGTAGGATGCTCTCAGCTTTTCATGCTACCAGCCATCTGTTGGGCCAGTTTTTTAATGTCGTTTTGGTTAGTCATTGCTTATTCTCCAGTTAGTGGATTATAAGCAGTTACACAAAGTTTGGGAAACTCCCATTATCTGATTATGGCTATTTTCCCTTTTTTATTTTTCTGAAGGCGTTTATAATTTTTGACAGTTTTGCAATAACGCGTAGCCACCTTTAGATTTTTTTAAATCTAACAAAGAGTAGACCATTGAGTCTCCAAACACGCCATCATTAATAGTTCCTACGCTCAGTAAGTAGTTATTATTGGAGAATACTGGATTATTTTTTTTACTATATTGATCATCAAAGTTTAGCTGTTGTGAAATATTATCGTAAGTCACTGTCGCACTAGTTTTTTGGTTATTAAAGTGGTAGGTTACGCTTAGATTTTCGTTGCTATCACACTTGTAGTTGACGACATAATTTTGCTGGTTAGATGGTTGCTGCTGGTCAGTGATAAAGGCTTTCAAATTAAAGTTTTTTGCGGTGTTTGCATGCTTACGGGCATCATTGCGTGTTTGGCTTACGATAAGCTTATAATCCCCTGTATAAGGCAGGACTTGGAAATCACCAGAGAGTTCACTAGTTTTATTGTTATTTCCAAGATACAGTAACTTTAATACCACATCGTCTGATGTGTTTTGTCTTACTACTCTTAATACTTGATTAGCTTGTGCATGGAATATATATTCCTTTGTATCATAGCCAGTAATACTGCCCTTGATATCCAAAACTTGGGGGTTAGCAATATTACTGTGACTATTTTTATGAGAAGTCTCTACTGCATTAGTATACTGACTACTGTTATCAGGTGTTGTGTTACAGCCTGCTAAAGCAGCTATACACGACATCACAAATGCAAGGGCGAGTATTTTCTTTGATTTCATCTTAAAACCTTTCGTATTAAAAAATAATTGATTATTTTAACATCCAAAATAGTTGAGTTTATTGGTGTCGGACAAACTATATATTACATCCATATCTTCGAGTAGATTTTAGCTAGTACACAATAGACCAAAGCAAATCCAATGAAAAAACATAACAGATTAACACTCCACCCCAGTGAATGATATGTTCAAGCTAGTAAAATACGGCAAATATTCAAATATTATCCAATCAAGAATCCAAATAATCACGCACGGGGCGTTTATTAAATTGGCTAGCGTCTTTAATTTAGTTGACACAGAGTTTTGAACGCCCTCTTCTCTTATTATATTTAAAGGAAAAATTATGCGTACTTTGCTTCTAACGACAATGTGCTTAACGGGCAGCTTAACCCTAGTGGCTTGTAATAACCATCGTGCCGACACCACGGATCTGAGTAAGCAGCCTACAATAGAAGTGCCGGTAGCGTCAGCGGCATTTACTGCTTTTGGAAACACCGCTAAAGAAAAAATTTGGCGAATAGTGATTGAAGGAAATGAGCTAAGTATAGAGGCGAATTTCTTAAAGCCAACGACAGCAACAGTTATCGTGGTGGGTTCTGGTTCTGTCAATACTGAAGGTGTCGAATACGCGAGTACTATCAATGGACAGCCTATTGTTGTGAATATAAAAAATAACCTTTGTATTGATGACAATGGCTATCAAAATGAACTTACTGCAATATTAACTTACGCAGGCGAAGTATATCAGGGTTGTGCCGTTGCCGGTGCAATAGAAATTGCGCCCACATAGAAGATAAGCCTAACCTATGAATAAACCATTGAAGAAATTTAGCCTAGTATTCTTACCATCATTTTTGTGGGTCGTATTAACTGGGCTAGGATTTGGCTCTCAAAGTCTATCTAATTTGATTGAAATTATAGGAATTTTTATAGTATCTGTGCTGTGTTTATTTATCCCAGAACGATTTATAAAATATCAACACCTTCTTCTAATACTCTTAATAATCACTGCCTTAGTGCGTTTTTTAACCCCATATATACCGGAATAATATTAAACCAGTTGGCTATCTGAACCGCCCCGACTATATCGGAGAGCGTTTTATTTGAGTCAGGCAACTTTGCCTGATTCATTAAGACGATCATAATATTGCTTTTCAAACTCAAAAGGTGATACATAACCAATTGTACTATGCATTATCATATGAATTACCCGCGTTCCAACAAAGGTAATAACGCCAGAATCAGCCATCTTATCAGTATAACGAATAGATAAATACTGAACGCCTCTATCACTACGATGAATAACGTCTTTTGGGTTGTTTCTGTCTGCAATGGCTTGATTTAACGCTGCCATCACCATATCGATGTTCATACGATTAGACACCTTCCAGCCAACAATACTACGGACAAACACATCTATAATAAACGCAGTATATCCATAAGGAACCAATTAGGTACTTTCACTGATTCGGTTCCCTAGTGAAGACTTGAATATTGGGTTGTAGGCTAGTGGTAGCAACAGTTCGAGTTATCTAAATAATTGCAGTGTACTTCCTAGCGTACATTCGATGGGCTTTTCAAATATGAATGTGAACTAAAGATTCTCTGCGTTCACATATATGTTGCCCTTAGAATGAGCAAATAAACCGTACCAATGTCTATCTTGGAACAATTCAATATGCGAAGTTTAAAAAAAACTATAATCATTTTAGCTATATCTTTTGGGCTATCCATAACAGCTACAGCAGAAGAAATAGGAGACAATCACACTCAGCAAGAGCTTGCAAAACTATATTTAGAGAATTCAAAAGCGCCTAATGATAGCAAGAAATCTTATGAATGGTTTGCTGTTCGAGGATATGCGCCAGCCCAATTTATGCTTGGTCTAGAAGCTTATGATCGTGTAAATAAGATCAAATGGTATCAATTAGCTGCTGATAACGGACATCCCTCTGCTCAAAATAATCTTGCCAATATTTATTATATAGGTAAATACGGAGAACCTCGGAATTATGCCAAAGCTTTTAAATTGTATAAAATGTTAGCCGACAATAACGATGTTCACGCTCAATATCGACTTGGAGATATGTACTATCATGGGGCAGGCATTCCTCAAAGCTATAATCAGGCATTTAATTATTACCAAAAGGCGGCTAATAACGGGTCTACAGATGCTGAATACATTTTAGGACTTATGTATTACTCAGGCTTAGGCATTCCTCAAGATTATGGCAAAGCCTTAAATATTTTTCAGAAATTCGCTGATCAAGGAGATACTAATGCGGCTTACAACATTGGACTGATGTATAGTCGAGGTTTAGGTGTCCCTCAAAATAAAGACAAAGCTAAAGAGTGGTTTGAAAAAGTTATAAATCGAGATGATTATAGGTATATTAGTACACTTTCTGCTAAGTACCAGTTAGGACAAATGTATTATGATGGTGTAGATGTTCCTCAGAACTTTGATGAAGCTGTTAAATGGTTTGAAAAAGCAGCAGCTACTTCATACTACTATTATAACTATGGAGAGCTTAAACACGGAAGTAAGCCTGCTCAATATCAATTAGCTCAAATGTACTACAATGGAATTGGTGTGCCTCAAGACTACAGCTTAGCCTTCAAGTGGTATGAAAAAGCCGCTAGGAACCAATATTTCAATACGGTTGATGAGACATGGAGCAAAGGTAGTGAGCTTGCTCAATACTATCTGGGAATGATGTATCATAAAGGTTTAGGCGTTGATAAGAACGATTCTATGGCAAAAGAGTGGTTAAATTTGTCTTGTAAAAACGATTACCAAGCAAGCTGTGATTATCTTAAGAAGCTATTTAAACAGAAAAATTAGTTTCTAGGCGTATACCCCAAGGAAACCAGTTATTTTACCCTTCAAACATATTAACAGACTACTCAAAATAGACTGTTAATATGGAACCATCTATAACAGGCTTTTGAATTATGGGACTGGTCGCCGCGCTTTTGCCCTATCATTAGCCTATACCCAAAACATAAAACCTTTAAATGATAATCTATCTATCATTAGACTTTTTTATATTATTAAATGATAGTAATATCTTGTTATTATCAATGAGCACTAATTATTAAGTCTAAATAATAGAGGTGGGTTATGACTGTTCGTATTTATGTGAGAGCCAGCACTAAGGATCAAGACGCTACCAGAGCATTGGCTGATTTGGTGGCTTTCAGTACAAGTTATGATGATAACCATGTTGAGTACGTCGAGCATTTCAGTGGTACAAAGCTCGATAGACCATTATTAGCCAAGCTGCTAAAGGACGCTGAGCAAGGCGATATTCTACTGGTTGAAAGCGTGGATAGATTAAGCCGATTATCTCAAGATGATTTTGCAATTCTAAAGCAGCGTATCAAAGACAAAGGCTTGCGATTGGTGGTGGCTGATCTACCAACGACGCATACAGTTAATAATGGCATGACAGGTGAGATCCTAACAGTGATTAACCATATGCTGATCGACTTATTAGCAACGATGGCAAAGCTTGATAACGACAAGCGTAGAGAGCGTATCAAGCAGGGATTGGCTAACAGTGGCTATAAGCCCTCCGGTAAGAAGCCTAATA
The DNA here is from genome assembly GCF_040371085.1 of Psychrobacter sp. AH5. Lineage (NCBI taxonomy): Bacteria > Pseudomonadati > Pseudomonadota > Gammaproteobacteria > Moraxellales > Moraxellaceae > Psychrobacter > Psychrobacter sp. AH5. Next base: position 31,946 of record NZ_JAMBMT010000002.1, on the reverse strand, counting down.
CAACGAAACACAATCGTATTAGAGAATTAGACAGTCAAGGCAATATGACAAAAGAGGAAATCGCTAAGGCAGTTGGTGTTGGCGTAGCTACTGTTTACCGGGTGTTAAAGCCAGGCTCATAGCTGAGGTATTTTATTTTATTTTTGTTCATAAACAGCTGATATATAAGGCTTTACACGCGAGGCAAGAAGGCTTTATTTGCAGAAATAGGTACTCTATTACTACGTAGCTGTGTTAAGAACGGTGTATTTTCATCATTCAATTTCGTTCAATTATGCCCACTTAAAACGCCCTTCGATCTTTATCTAAAGACATCACAGCGTCATATAAAAATCGATTTAATGCAATGAGGCTTCATTATAATCATTATATTGCATTCATAATCGCTTTTCTGCAAAATGGCTTATCTATAATCGCTTGAGCCCCTCATGATGAATACCCCTACTTCAGACCCTATTGGCGCAGCATGGCTTATCCGTTATGCCAGCATCGAGCTGGTGTCCCCTTTATATGTCAGCAGTAGTATCGGTGGGCGCAGACAAACCTATAAAGACGGTGACGTCATTCATAACGCTTATCAGGAAACCGCGCGTCCACTGGACACTATCATTGCGCACTTACAGTTTCACATGCGTCATGAAGTACTGAATTTAGAGTTACTGGTTCGTCTATTTGAGCAGGTAGGTGCTGATGACGTACAAGCATGGGTAAACGCTGAGCCGACAGGCAGCTATGCCCGTAGAATGGCTTTCTTGTATGAGTGGCTCATGGGTCAGCAGTTAGCAGTACCGAGTAATTTAGGCGGTAACTATGTGGATGCTCTAGATGCTAAGAAGCAGGTTACTTCAAGCCCTGCGCATGTCATAAAGAATGCTCGTTGGCGTATCAATGACAATCTTGCAGGAACCCGTCATTTCTGTCCTCAATTGGTGAAAACAGAGTTGTTTACGCAAGCCGCTGCACTCGATATTGCCACAATGGTTGACAAGCTGAACGATGAATTTGGGCAAGACTTACTGATGCGTGCCTCCGTATGGATGACATTACGAGAGAGTAAAGCCAGTTTTACTATAGAAGGTGAAGGGAAAGAGTTAAAACGTATTGAACGTTTCGCCGATGTGATGGCACGGCGTACCGGCAAGGGCGATATTCCGCTTGATCCTGAGTCGCTAGCAGAGTTGCAACAAGAGATACTTGGTAGCAAAACGGTCATCCAGCAGTATGGCGTCCGTCAATCTCCAGTTTTTGTGTCGCATACTCAGGTCAATGGCTTTAAAGAGATTGTGCACTATATTGCGCCACCTGCTGATGACATTGCTGAAAAGCTCAAAGGGTTACAGGCATTTATGGAAAAGACCGAGGGACAATCGGCACTGATACGTAGTGCGGTTGCTTCCTTTGCTTTTGTGTATATTCATCCGCTAGCGGATGGCAATGGCCGAGTACATCGCTTCCTAATTAACGATGTACTCAGACGCGACCAGATCATTCATGAGCCGATTATCTTACCTATATCGCAAGCCATCGCTGAGCATCCCTCAGACCGTCATGCCTATGATAAAATTTTAGACCGTGTATCCGTGCCACTTATGGAGCAAATCCGTGATCATTACAGCTTTGATAAACAAGCGATTACTTACCCTGATGGTATTCGCTCAAACTTAAATTTTGAAGACAGTCACCTTATTCAACCGGCATGGCGCTTTATGGACCTGACGCCTCATGTTCAGTACTTATCAGGACTGATTGCGCATGTTATTGAAAAAGAGATGCATAACGAGTCACAGTACCTAAGACAACATGACCATGCACGACTGGCGATAAAAGAGATTATTGAGATGCCCAACAGCTATGCCGATAGAATCATTCGTAGCATGCTGCAGAATAAGGGTGCTAAAAGTAATAAGCTATTGAAAGATTATCCGTTTTTGGCAAATGATGAGGTTTGGGACGATATTTTCTCTGTGGTTGTAGAGACATTTAAAGATGAAGCAAATGGTTTGAATAGTTAGAACAAACTCTGCTATACGCAGGAAAGTCTGCCTTAATAATCAAGCTCAAGCTAGTATTTGTGTCATCGTTACGATAATGATTCGTTTATAAAAGATTCGGCTAAAATACTGTCACCTGAAACGTAATCAATATTTTTCTTACTTAAACAGAATATATTAGAGGAACTTTGATAACAGACAATTTTTATTTGACAAGGTTATTACAGATCCTCAAAATAATTTTGAGTATTTGAGTATTTGAGTATTTGAGTATTTGAGTATTTGAGTATTTATTTAGCTATACAGCTATCAAATGACGCGAGCACTTAGCTGTAGCTTGTATTTCAGAATAACTACGCCCAGATTTCAGAAGGCTAGCGATAATCTTACGCTTCTCGGTATCTTTCCTACGTCCTGAATATTTACTTTCTACCTTAGTACGAGAAATACCTTACATCTGACGGTTACGTCGATCTTCATAGTCCTTTCTAGCAATAGCAGCGAGCATATAAAGCATCATCGAATTGATGGCCTGTAATACGCTGCTCATAAATTCAATGCTGCTATCAGATTGAGGCGTTATATAAGAGGTCGGTAGCTCTTCTGATACTACCGCCAGCTTCTTTTCTAATAGCATTCTTTTGAGAGTATCCCAATCAGCTTGGTTTAAACGTGCTAAGCGGTCAATCTGCTCAACCAAATTATATCGCCTTCATGGGCATCATTTATCAGTTACATTAACTGTGGACGTATTAAAGTTGCGTCTGACTCGTTTTCAACATAGAAGGCGGCAATTTTGTGACCATGATCAGCAGCAAGCTATATGAGCTCACTTTTGGCACGCTTGGCATCTTGATCTTTGATTGGCGCTCTATGCTCTGATAAACATAAACACCTAAAATAGTCTGTTATAAGTAGTTCCATTATTGCAGTCTATTATAAGTAGACTATTAATTGATTAAGAGACCTGTTTTGATAGTGCCCCTGGGGTATACCCTAGGATAATAGGAAATCCATCGCGGATGACAAAACCTGTTTAGCTTTTAAACAATACGGGTTTGTCGATAGTATGTAAGATAAGTTCGAAAAGTGACTAGAGTGTTAGATTATTCATACTGGGTCTGAATTAAAATTTTATTGTGATTAATTTCTGCTCAATGTTATTCATTTGTCGCCATGATGAGTGATGGCGGCTTGTGATTTAGTTAGGAAAAATAATCTTGAGTAATAAGGTACGTTTGTAGCATTTGCAGCAGGGCTTGTTCTAGGCTTCTTTACTTACACTTTCCTGTAAATTCTTTTTTAGTAAATGATCGAATATAAACGGGCCAAAAGGTAAGAGTGAGCCGAGTACGCCCGCAGGTATTGCCCAAAGAGGCATTTTCATTTTGATAGCTGAGCCTATAAGTATTATGATATAGGTAATAAACAATATACCGTGTGCCATACCGATGTATTTCACACCTTCTGGAATGTCCAGCATATATTTTAGTGGCATGGCGATACAGAGCAATAATAAGAAAGAGGTGCCTTCTAGGTAGCCTATAATGGTAAGGCTTTTTAATGCGGCACTTTGTTTTTTTCTAAGATTATGTATTTGTTTGATAGTTAGCTGAGCATGTGACACTATATTATCCTTTTGTTATTTCAATAAATAATTTAGGCGGTATTCAATGTCTTTATAATAATGGCCCTGTCCAGAGCTTTGAAGTACTGGTTTTTGTCATCTACCACTTAGCACGTCACGCCTTCGTCTAGCCACTTCAAAATCATCCTGCGTTCACTCGCATACAATTATGCATTGGGTTTTGGGATATAGAATGAGAGAGTATTTGTATTAATCATATATCACCTTCCAGTTCGCATTTTTATAAACACACTTGAGTATAAAAAGTATCTTTCCGTATAGAGCAGCTATGACGCTAGTTCTTTTTATTTGTACTGATCAATATTCACTTGTTTATTCATTACGCTTACTTTCCAAAAATATCATATCAATTATAATCAACGCTACACCGACACAGACACCTATATCTGCAACATTGAAAATAGGATAATTCCAGACATCAGCATAATGCACATGGATAAAGTCAACCACTTTGCCAATTCTTAAACGATCGATTAAGTTGCCAATCGCACCGCCAAGCACTAAGGCCAACCCCATAGACAATAGCTTGGCTGTACGTGGCGCTTTGATTAAATAAATCGTTAAAAAGATAGCCATTACAAAAGCTAAGCCTGAGAAAAACCATTTCTGCCAACCGCCAGCGTCGGCTAAAAAGCTAAATGCTGCCCCATAGTTATAAGCGAGTGTCCAGTTGAGAAATGGTTCAATGACCGGTACGGGGTCATTGAACGCTAATTTGGTTTGGGCCAACCACTTAGTCCATTGATCAAGTATTAACACCATTATCGCCAACAAATACCAGATAAAAGCGCGACTGCCATTGGCAACCATTTTTGGCATTTTATCCAACTTACCTTTAGGTGTTATCGAGTTGCCTGAAGTCACGTACATAGCTTTAGGCGTATGATTCATGGTTTTAGAGTCAATCGATTGATGAGTACTACTCACAGCTATAGGTACTTTATTGTCAGCAATATTAGTACTAGCCGATTCAACGCTATTCAATTTAGTACTATCTAATCTGTCGGTAGATTCAGTCATAGTTGTTTTCTTTATCTGTGTTTATACAATGAACAATGTTAAACGTATATGTTTTTGGTATACGACTATTAATCGCGCCACTTTTATAAACGGCTCCACTTACCGCTCTGGTGTTATGAAACTTACGGTAATAATTTTTTATTAGGGAATCTGTTGATTGATTTCAACATTAACCTGAGTCTGTTCAGCGCTAATCACTATAGGATTACCCGATAAGTCGCCTGACTCTGCTATGGCATTACCGCTATGACTAATACGAGCAACGACTGCTAACTGAGTTTTGTCACTACGAGCTGAATTTAACGTGCGATCTGGCATCATCGCATCAAGATTGCTTAAGCGGATACTAGCCTCACCTTGCTTGATAATACTAATGGGTAAACGTTTGGCGGCAAACGGTGGACCTCCTTTAACGTCACGTATCGCAACAAACAACACATCATCAGCTTTCACTAACGGTAATAAATTAGCGTTAATTTTCACTGTCACGTCAATACCTTCTAGCGCTTGCTTTTCTTGCGTGCTAACGTAGTTGCTTAACTCATCTAAGCTTGCTAAAGCTTTAGTATGATCACCTGGTTTGGCCACAATGCTGCCTTGTAAGCGTTTAATCCAACCTTGCGCTTGGGCAAAGTTACTACTACGAGTCTCACCCATTGCCATGAGCATTTGAGCCCGTTCATGCTGCGGATTCTTAGCTAATATAGCTTGTAATACACGGCGAATATTGGCGTCTAACTGACCTTCATTAACGAAAAAGCTAGTCTGAGCATAAGTGGTGGCGATTTCTTCATTTTCAGGAGCTAAACGATAGGCACGAGATAAGGCTTCCAGCGCAGAATCAGTTGCCTCCATAGATAAGAAAAGCTCGGATAGGCGCATCCAGCGATTAGGATCATCAGCATTACGATGAACATTGGTTTGCATGGCGCTAATCAGTTGACGACCATCTTCAAACGCCCATGATGGCGGCTTGTCAATTTTAGCTGTCAATAGGTCGTCAGCCACTTGTCCTACTTTGTCCTCAGCTGTCCACAAATCAAACACGGGCGTACGATTGCCTATTAGTAAATACGCCATTGCAGCCAATATTGGGATCCAAGCTGCGACAATTAAACGGCTTTTGACATCAGGGGTGACCATAGGTGTTATCTGACGCTGCACATCTAATAGCTGACGCTCCAGTTCCAGCTTTTGATTTTGATAATGGCTATTATTAATAGTACCGCTGTCTTTATCTGTTTGTAGCTCAGCTAAACGTTCGCGAAATACTGCAACATTAATATCTAGCAGTTGATTGTCTATTGGTTTGGACTGCAAACGCGGTGCTCGTAGCCATGGCATAATAGCAATCAGCGCAAATATAAGAGCAATCAGCAAGCTTAGAGTTACAAATAAGCCAAAAGTAGAAAATAGAGTCATTTTTTGTCCTCTAGGCTAGTAATGTCGTGGTCGACACTCTCAGCTTGCGATAATAGACGATCAAGCTCAGCCTTTTCCGTAGAGGTCAAGGCAGCAGTACTGTTCACTGTGACGCCGCTTTGACCACGGGCAACAACTTGGCGACGCTTACTTTGCCAAAACCAACCAATAATTAAGACGAGCAATAATAGTGGTGGAAAAAACCATAGGATCCATGTTGATGGTCGCATAGGCGGCTTGTAGCTAATAAAGTCACCGTAGCGCTCTTGCATATAGACGCGTATTTCAGCATCACTACGTCTATCTTTAATTAAATCATAGACTTTTTGCTTTAGATCCTGTGCAATCGGTGCATCAGAGGCTGCAAGGTTTTGATTTTGGCATTTTGGGCAGCGAAACTCTTCTATTAATCCACGATACTGAGCTTCTTGCTGTGGTGAGTCAAAATCGTATACGTCAATAGCTGCGTTTGCCGTCATGTTAAGCAGACACGCTAGTATTAAGCTTGCTAGTTTTAAAACTATATTGGGTTTTAGTTGAGGAGCTCTTATTCGAGTAACGTTCATTTGCACATCTCCTCAACCTGAATGAGATCAGGACTATCGTTGTTCTTATTAGCCTTATTAAGTACTGTCAGGCACGGCTTAACACGCTGTTGCCAATTGGCTTCATTAATCTCACCAACAATATGCTGACGAATGATGCCATCTCCATCCACAACAAAGGTTTCGGGCGCACCAGTTATGCCTAAGTCTAGAGCAAACTGACCCAATGAATCCTGAATAGACATAGAAAATGGATCACCGCCTCGGTTTAAGTAACTGAGCGCATTACCAATCTCATCCTTATAATTCACACCAACGATATCAACGCCGCGCTCTTCTAGTTGCATTAAAAACGGATGCTCAATAACGCAAGTTGGGCACCATGAGCCCCAAACATTAAGTAAAAACGGCTTATCCGGCAAATTATCATTGGTGATAGTACGGGTAGTATCTGCTAATAACGGCAGCTCAAAGGTAGGAACCGGACGCTCAAGAGCGGTATTGGTCACAATGTCTGTTGGTTTACCTAAGCGCATGTACAATATAACTACCAAACCAAAAAAGAGGATAAGCGGAATTAAGAACCATAGCTTCGTCTGCTTTTTTTTCATTGTCTTTGGGTTACGCTGCTTACTGTTTTGGCTATCTTTTTGCTCAGGAGTATTATTCGACATAGTCATTTATTTCTCCTTTAGTGTCGACATCGTCGATACTGAGATTGCCTGCTCAATAGCTACCTCATTGACTCCATAAGTAGCCAAACTACCAGTAACTAGCAACGGAGCTTTAATTTTTTTGATGCGGTATCGTTTATCAAGCATACTAATTAATCCACCTAGAGCCATGATAATTGCCCCTAACCAAATCCAGCGAATTAATGGTTTTACATAAATCCTTAATGCCCATTGGTTACTACCATCGGCAATAGGTTCGCCCAGTGCGACATAAACATCGCGCATAAGACTGGGGTCAATAGCAGCTTCAGTTGTTGGCATCGTGCTGATAATATAAGTACGCTTTTCTGGAGTCAGTTTCGCCACTTCACGACCGTCTTTGGATACCACCACTTGCGCTTGCGTTGCATCAAAGTTACTACCCTTTATTTCAAAAAATTCAGTTACTTCAAAATCGTAACCTTGAACATTGACTGTATCGCCAATACCCATTGCTACGTCACGCTCAATACTCAGGCTACTAGTAAAGGCTATGCCAATGACAGCAACCAATACGCCAATATGAGCAGTCTGTTGACCCCAATAGCTAAGACGCAGCTGACGCAGACCTTTAAAGAAATTAGGGGCGTTCTTGGTTTTGTCTCTAAAGTCAACGATCATCCATAGCAGTACCCAAAAGCTCACCGCTAAAGTCACGCCAATATTGAACATAGCAGATGGACTGGTAAAGTAGGCGATAATAGCAGCCAATACGATACTACTAGCGGCAATGGCGATACCCACCCCTAGTAACGGACGCTTATCTTGTTTCCAGCGAATATTAGAGCCCATACCCATAGCGATTAACAACAGCCATGTCAAAGGCACAAACAGCGCATTGAAGTATGGAGGCCCTACAGATACCTGACCGAGACTAAAGGCATCAGCGATAATAGGATAGAGGGTGCCGAGCAGCACCACTAAGGTTGCAATCAAAATGATGGCGTTATTGATCACTAAAAAGGACTCACGTGAAATCAGCTGATATTGACTTTCAACGGTTAAACGCCAACCGCGAACGGCAAACATTAATAGACCACTACCGATGATAATGCCAAGAATAGCTAAGATGACCAAACCACGCGTCGGATCAGCGGCAAACGAATGCACTGAGGTAAGGACTCCAGAGCGTACCAGGAACGTGCCAAGCAAGCTTAAGGCAAAGGCGAAAATAGCCAGCATGATGGTCCATGCTTTAAACACCCCGCGCTTTTCAGTGACTGCTAATGAATGCAGCAATGCTAAGCCGACAAGCCAAGGCATAAACGAGGCGTTCTCTACCGGATCCCAAAACCACCAACCGCCCCAGCCAAGCTCGTAGTAGGCCCACCACGAGCCCAGTGCAATACCAATGGTCAAAAATCCCCAAGCCGCGAGCGCCCATGGACGTGACCAGCGTGTCCAAGCAGCATCTAAACGCCCTTCCCACAATGCCGCCATACAAAATGCAAAAGGCACTACCATACCCACATAGCCCATATATAACATGGGCGGATGAATAATCAGACCGAAATCTTGTAGGACAGGATTTAAATCAGCGCCATCGACCGCTAGATTGGGTAAGGTACGCTCAAACGGTGACGAGGTAAATATCAGCATTGTTAGCATCATTAACTGTACACCGGCCAAAATAACTAATACCCGCGCACGCATTGATAACGGCAAGCCGCGACTAAAGTATGATACCAGTGCACACCATGTGGCCATGATGGTCATCCATAGCAGCAAAGAGCCCTCGTGTCCGCCCCATGTCGCCGATAACTTATAGTACCAAGGCAACAGCGTATTGGAATGCTGCGCGACGTAACTGAGGCTAAAATCATTATAATAAAAACCTGCTATCAAAGCGCCAAATGACGTTATCATGGCGGCAAACTGTGCCCAAGCTAAGCTAGGGGCTAGTCGTTGCCAAGCAACTTGGTTACGAATAACACCAATAGTTGGCAGAATTACCTGCAATAACGCCAATACAAAAGCGGTAAGCAAGGCAAAATAGCCCAATTCTGTAATCAACATACGGTCTAACCTTATTTACTCTAATGCGGTTGCAGTTTACTGTAGCGGTGGAATTTTTATTATTAGAACCCACCCCCGAAATCTGCTGCTATCTCTAGTTTTTAATTGATTTCGAAGGGTTTTATTTAACTACTTTAGGCGGAGTTACCAGTGGAGGCGCGCCTTTAAAGCGCAGTAAACGTAACGCATTGAGAGTAACGAGCACTGTTGCTCCAGCATCAGCTAGAACCGCAATCCATAGTCCAGTAATGCCGAATACGGTCGTGATCAGAAAGACGCCTTTGAGACCTAAAGCGAAAATGACGTTCTGATGAATGTTGCGCATGGTGGCACGCGAAAGTGCAATCAGATGGGCCATGTCTGTAACACGACTTTTTAATAATGCGATATCGGCCGTCTCAATGGCCACATCGGTACCACCACCCATCGCGATGCCAACATCAGCGGTTGCTAGTGCTGGCGCATCGTTAATACCATCACCCACCATCGCTATTTTGCTGTTATTCTTCATCTCGTTAAGCAAGCGCAGTTTGTCCTCAGGCAACAGCTCAGCTTCCCATTCCACGTCTAAATTACTGGCAAGTGCTTGAGCGGTTAAGCGGTTGTCGCCTGTTAGCATGACGGAGCGCACACCCATCGCTTTAAGTTGAGCCACACCTTCATGAGCGTCGTCTCGTAACTCGTCTCTTAGTGCGACCAATCCAAGCACTTCTCGACTTTGCTCATCGAAAAGAACTGAGACGGTCTTGCCCTCATTTTGCAGCGCCTCGATTTGTGCCTGTTGCTCGGCTGAAATTGATGCCTCATCTGCGGCATAAACAGGCGAACCGATAGCTAGCGCGCGCCCAGCGATAGTTGCGTGTACCGCTTTACCCGCAGTAGCAGAAGCTTTAGAAGCCACAGGTATGACAACTTTGGCGGCTTTGGCATGACTGACAATAGCTTCAGCAAGCGGGTGACTAGAACCTGTCTCCACACTGGCAAAGAGCGCCAATACCTTATCTTTACCTTGAGAACCCTGATCCTGAGAATCCTGACCTTGAACACTTGAATACTCTTGTGTAATGTCAACAACATCGGTCACGCGTGGTTTGCCTTCAGTTAAAGTGCCTGTCTTGTCAAAAGCGACTGTCTTCACTTGGCCGATGGTTTCTAAAGCACTACCGCCCTTGATCAGCAAGCCGCGGCGCGCACCGACCGCTAGACCAGAGGCGATAGCAGCTGGTGTTGAGAGCACAAGAGCACAAGGACAAGCGATCAATAATAAGGCTAGACCTCGATATAACCAAGTTGACCAATCTCCGCCCATGGTTAACGGTGGGACGATGATAATTAGGGCGGCAATAGCCATCACAGCCGGTGTATAGTAACGACTGAATTTCTCAATAAAACGGGCAGTGGGTGCTTTGGAAGCTTGCGCTTGCTCTACCAAATCAATAATGCGCGAAATAGTGTTATCGGCGGCTGTCTTTTCTACGCGCACTTGGAGCACACCATCGATGTTAATTGACCCTGCAAATACATTGTCACCCATCGTCTTGGCAACAGGAACAGACTCTCCCGTCACGGGCGAATCATCAAGGCTGGACGCACCTTGAACAATGGAACCATCAGCAGATACCCTATCTCCAGGACGCACCAGCACAAGGTCATTCACTTGTAGTGAAGTCGCTGGAACGTTACGCTGCCCACCTTGAGCATCAAGTAAAATCGCACTTTTCGGAACCAGCGATGATAAGGCTCTGATGCCAGCGCGAGCGCGATCAGCAGCGATACTCTCAAACAGTTCACCGATTGAGAACAAAAAGACAACCGCTGCGGCCTCTTCAGCTTCACCAATGATAAGTGCGCCAAGCACGGCGACGGACATCAGCGTTTCAATTGAAAAGAATGAACCTGTTTTAGCCAGTGCTAAGGCTTTGCGTGCAAATGGAAAAACGCCTACAATCACAGCGATGGCAAACACCCATATCCCATAAGCGGGGAACAGTAGTGACAGTGCATAAGCGCTGCCCATCAAAATACCGAGACCAACAACCTGTTTGCCTTTTTGAGTTTGCCACCACCGCTTATCCTGCGGAGCCATCTGATTGTCGCTGTCAATATCAATAGCCGATACAGTTTGTTGACCAGTATTGGCAGATATACCGAACCCTAGGCTTTTGATTGTTTTTTCGATATCACTAGCCTGAGTCGGCGCACCAGGGGCTAAATTTAGCTCTAGCGTTTCTGTAGCGAAATTCAGCTGAACATCAGAAACCCCAGGCATACGTTTCAAAGCTGTTTCAATCTTGCCGATGCAACTGGCACAGTCCATACCTTCAATATGATATTTCATAATAATTTACCCTTTGAATAATGATATTATGAACCCTATAGTGGCTTTAGAGTCAAGGTTATTTATCTACAGTTTCGTAATTTTAATTTCTCTAGCGCTAGTCTTTACAGCCACTTTAATTATTTAAATCATAGAGGTTGTTATGACAATCAAAATTGGTGAGCTCGCTAAACGCACAGGTGCCACAGTAGAAACCATTCGCTATTATGAAAAAGAGCGTTTATTACCCGAGCCTTTTCGTAGCGAAGGGAATTATCGTTTATATAATGAAGAGCACATTGAGCGTCTACAATTTATCCTACATTGCCGTACGCTCGATATGGCTTTAGATGATGTGCGAATCTTACTTGAATACTGGGAGTCGCCTGACAAGGACTGCGGCGATGTGAATAACTTGCTAGATGAGCACATTCATGCTGTGGAAATACGAATGGAAGAACTGATGCACTTAAAGCATCACTTGACCGTTTTGCGCCAGAAATGTGCAAGTAGTGCACCAGCGTCATCATGTGGCATTTTAAACGCGCTTGTCGATAACTCCTGTCATGAGTAATGATATCAGTAGTGTTCATTTCTGACGGATCAAATCATGAAAGGTTAAATACGCCCTGATGTTAAGCACAAAAAAACCCAGCAATGATATTAAGATCACTACTGGGTTGGAGGAAATAACAACTATGTTGTGCTGACTTAGAAAGTCTTATTTATCATTCATAGCAAGGTGGATATTACGATCTGATGCGGATGCGTCATCCACGTATTTTGAATCGCGCCATGTCGTATAAGCATAGACACCACTGTATGGGCTGATGCTGTTCTGACGGAAATCAGAAATCCAATTTTCGCCATCAAAGATTTGGATATGGCCATGCGGGCGCTTTGATGAGCGATCATAGACAATAACATCACCTACTTGGGTTGGCATATCATTACTGATTTTGCTAAAACCTGCTTTATCAAGCGTGCCACGAGTGGCGTACTGATAGGCTGAAGGATTGGGTGTAAATTCATAACCAGCTGATTGTAGTGCTTTACGTACGTAACGGGCACAATATCCAGAGCTGCCAGATAAAGCCACTTTTGAGGCGCGAGCAGCAGCGATAGCGGGGGCTGAATTGCTGTCAGGAACTGTATTGACTTGCTGCTGTTGTTTTTCAGCGTATAAGCGGCTGTTTAATGATGAAAGCTGATTCTCTTTTTGCTTGGCCTGCGCACTTAGGTTGCTAATTGCTTGACTAATTTCATCATTATTAGAAACATAAGCACCACTTTTGGTGCTATAGATGTTTTTTGATGAACCGTAGTTTGATGCCACAGAAGTATTGGTGATGGTATTATTTGTTTGAGAGATTGTGATAGCAGCACCACTCGTTTGTGCTATGCCCATACCCAGTACTGACAAAATCAATAAAGCCTGTTTCATAAATCTAATACCTACGGTTAATTCAAAATCGTCTGTTATCAACAACAGCGCAGTCAATTAAATCTCAATAACTCAAGTATATATATGTCATAGTGACTGATACTTCTGCTGCATATTATTCATATAAAAAATGATTATTGGCGATCACAGCTCATTGAAGTCTTACGAAGCTGTTACAAATCAAGCTGCTGACCAAAACACAAAGCCGACTTTAGCATAGGTTGTTTAGCCTGTCATTCCCCTTAAAAACCCCAAAAATACTTTTTTGATGTCGAAAAAATTGCTAATATCCCACATTTTACAATGTAAGTTTGTGTAACATGTACAGAATATAGCTGACTAGATTGACCACAATTTCTACTGTTTTATAAGCAAAAAAACGTCTGAGGGTTAAATCTATAATTTAGATTTAACCCTCAGACGTTTTTCTATTGGATGAAGTAATTACCCTATATAGGGTCTAACTAATTATTAAGATAATATAATAATTTATAATATTAATATAGATGTTAATTCCCTACTGGCTTATGTAATATTACGTAATTGTTTCGATACATCCTGTATATTCTTGTATTAACCCTTAATTATTTATCTATTTTAAGGGTTAATAACCGATAAATCCGCTTACATTGTCATCAAAAGTTACAAATTCAAAGTTATTTTTGCTTTTAAAGTCGCAATAGCTAATGATTTTTTTGATGAAGAATCATTTTATAAGCAATAGAACAGTCTTATACCTGCCTCATTTACTTTTAACGCTAACACTATAATCAAAGTATTCTTAACTGCTAACACACTATAATTGCTGCTCTACCGATTCAATATCAGCATAAACTTGGGTCGTCCCGTCTTTATTGAGCTGCATAACCTGATAGGGCATGAATTTATTTTGATACTCCATACCTGGGCTACCAACAGGCATGCCAGGTACGGCAAGACCCATAGCTTGTACTGGCGGATTTTCTAAAAACTGCGCCATATATTTAGCGGGTACATGACCTTCAAAGACGTAACCATCAGTAGTGACTACAGTATGGCAAGAACGCATTTCATTTGGAACGCTGTAGCGCTCTTTAAATACGGCTAAGTCCGCAACATCTTGCGCGGTTGCACTTAGACCATTATCTTCTGCATGACTTATCCATTCTTTACAGCAGCCGCAATTGGCATCTTTATAGACAGTGGCTGAGACGTTTTTTAGTAGGTCTGGTTTACTTACTGATGTCATCATAGGAGTATTTATAACGTTTGGTTCAGCTGTCTTCGGAACAGTCACTACATCTTCAGTTGATGCCGATGTTGTGCTTGCATCAGATACGCCACTACTCGGTTGGCTACAAGCAAATAGTGATGAGGCGGCAAGTAATACTAACGTACTACGCAACCCCTTAGACAGATAACGATTGAATATAAGACTGGATTTTATTTTTAAGGGGGTCATAGTGCTCTCTCATGTACTGTAGATATTGTGAGCTATAGAAGGTCAAGTAACACTTCATATCGTTTGGTAATGTAGCATAATAACCCATCAAACGGAGTACGTAAATTTATCCATTGAGCAGTGCGGACTGGTATCATAAGCAGTTTTCATTTTGAAATGCTGCCTGTAGTATTAACAGGTCTATCCGAGTTTTGGATTTTGACTAAAAATTCAAAACTCATAATTTTGGATAATTTGCGATGCGCCTGTCTACTATTAATCTACAAAAGCGTTTGAGTACTCACTCAAATCAATTACCGCTATGGTTTACGCTAGTAGCAGCATGGCTTGCAGGGGCTATTTTTTTATTTGCGCTAGCGCCTCATGGGTTCTGGCCGCTAGCAATAGTGTCACCAGCGATTTTATATGCGCTGTTGGTACCAAATATGAGTGGTCGTCGCGCTTTTATTATCGGTGAAGCTTACGGTATGGGGCTATGGTGCGTCGGCGGCTTTTGGCTCTATACTGCCATCCATGATTATAGCGATACTCCAACGTGGCTCGCATTGATTATGATTGGATTGATGGGTCTCGGTATGGGACTGTTTCATGGATTTTTAGCACTAGTCTTTAACCGTATGGTAGGCAAACAACCCTTTTCATTTGCTGCTCTTTGGGTGCTACAAGAATGGTTAAAAACTTGGTTATTCACAGGCTTTCCGTGGCTATTTGTTGGTTATGCATTTACTGAAGAGTATTGGTTATCGTCCTTAGCACCCGTTGCTGGTGTTTTTGCCGTCTCTTTTGTTGCCATACTATTGGCTGCAAGTTTAGTAGAGCTACTGCTTCGACGCAGTAGTTATGCCGTCGTTTCTGTACTGTTATTAGCCATTAGCACATCATTATGGCTGGTCAATCCGCAATGGACAAAACCTAAGGGCACACCTGATCTGTCAGTGTCATTGATTCAAGGTAATATTTCACAAGATATAAAGTGGCTGACGCAATATCAAGTAGAAACGCTAAAGATTTATGCGAAGTTAACGCGCACTGAGTGGGGACGTGATGTGGTGGTGTGGCCTGAATCATCTATTCCGATGTTTCAGGATGAGGCTGCGGGCTTTATTAGTGAAATGATAGAAATGGCCAATGCGACCAATACGACATGGATAACTGGTATCCCTTATAAGGATAAAGCGGCATTCAATGCCAGTACGGATAAGTATCCCCCATTTTACAATAGCGTGATTGCTCGAGGTGTAGAAGCGGAAGGCCTATACAAGAAGCAGCGTCTAGTGCCTTTTGGAGAGTATATTCCATTTGAAGGCGTGCTCGATATTTTCCCAAGTTTGGCCGGTAGTCAGGATATTAAGAGCTATAGTCGTGGTAGTGATCAGCAGTCACCGCTAAAGGTGCGTGAACACAATATAGGGACGGCTATCTGTTATGAGGTAGCTTATCCAGATACCACGCGTAAAAATGCCATCGATACTGACTTTTTGTTGACCGTCTCTAACGATGCCTGGTTTGGCACTTCAGCAGGACCATTGCAACATTTGCAAATGGTACAAATGCGCGCGCTTGAGAACGGGCGCTGGTTTATTCGAGCGACCAATACTGGTGTTACCGCTATCATTAACCATAAAGGTCGTATTGTAAAACGCGCACCGCAGTTTGAGCGTACTGTACTACGTGGTGAGATACAGGCACGGGTTGGTAACACGCCCTTTATGCTTATGGGAAATTATCCTATCTTGATAATAATAACCCTGTTATTACTAATAAGCTATTTTGGCAAAGGTCTAACCACACTTAGAAGACGAGGGTAATAGTAAACTTAATCATAATAATTTAATCAGCGTAAGTTTTTTATTTTTTCTAGGTAACGTCCTAACGCACGTAAATATAAAAGTTTTAAACTATTGATCACATAAGAACTGATTGAAAAAATTATGTTGACATAAGGCACGCGCCTCATACTTAAAAAGAGATAGCTATATACGGTCTATCATCTTTTAGTTGATACTTTCATTTAATGCACGCGATTTTTGATTGTCATCTGCCTTAGTACCAAATTCAATAGTTGCATGTTGTATATTCTGATGCGCCAAATCTTCCTTGATGTTTTCTTTCATAGTAATAGTCTCTTCAAACGTTATATCGGTCTTCGGTACAATATGAACTGTAAGAGCATTCTCAGTGGTACTCAAAGCCCAGATATGTAAATGATGAAAGTTTTGAATAAAATTATAGCTCTCTAAGATAGCAGTGATTTTACTGAGATCAACATTTTGAGGTACTCCGTCGATAGCAAGCTTGATACTCTCTTTTAGTAGACCCCAAGTCGATAACAGTATAACGACTGAAATAATCAAGCTAACTAGAGGATCAACGATATTCCAACTTGTATAGTAAATAATAATGCCCGAGATAACGACACCTACAGAGACCAATGCATCTACCATTAGATGCAAGAAAGCACCTTTGATATTAATATCGTCTTTTTGACCTTTGTAGAATGCAAAAGCAGAAACAGTATTTATAAATACACCTATTAGAGCTGTAATAATAATAACTTTTCCTGCAACTTCCGGTATCGTATCAAATCGACCCAAGGCCTCATACGCAATACCTATAACGATTGTAACTAACAATATGGCGTTAATAAGAGACGCCATTATAGAAGCTTTTTTGTAGCCATAGGTATAAAGCGTAGTAGATGCTTTCTGTGCTAATTTCATTCCAATTAACGAGATTATTAAACTGGCAACATCACTTAAGTTGTGGCTAGCGTCTGCGATTAAAGCTAATGAATTAGTTGAATAGCCCACTATAAACTCGATGAGCGTAAATGCAGAATTTAGACCAATCCCAATATAAAAAGCTTTATTCATATTTTTAGGGTCTGGAGCTTGATGACTGTGGTTATCTGAATTACTCATAATTTACCCTTGTTTAGGTTGCTGCATTTTATTAAAGGTAGAAAATAAGTTTATTGCATATTTTCTATATTGCACAGTCAATATTGCTCTAATACCGTAGACCCACTTATTTTTATCAATAAACTGAGCCACAACTTGATTGTGTGTCCTATCTCTCCTTGGGCGAAAAAAGCGGATTTTACTGTAATCTAACTGGCTTACGTAAGCTTCTTGTTCTCATGTTCAAGCTCTTTAGTATGTGTAGCTTAGTCTTGAGTGTTGGTTAGTATAGTTTCATTAGTGTGCTTTTTATGACATGACCACATAAAGGTGTAATCGTTTAATGCTTCAATCAGCATACGAACGGCGCGTTCTTTAATCTCAGGAGTGTAGGTTTGTCTTTTCATTATCGTATTCTCTCAGAAAGATGATTTACCGCTTCTTAACAGCGCGTGTAAAACCTTGCATCTGACGACTAAGCCGGTCTTCATAGTAAACTATCCCAGTATTGTCAGAAACTTAACGTCTTGTGAGGATGTACTAAGTGCTAACTTCAAAATGGTTGAAATACCTACGCTAAATGACGACAAAAAAAGCCTAAGCAATCTAATGAAAAAGTAGATAATAAAAACCCAATCTACATGACAAACAAAAAAATGCCTCTGGGAGTTGACTCCCAGAGGCATTTAGTTTTAAATATAGCTAACGGTTACAGCGTGTTGACGCACACTGTAACGAACAAATAAGCACCTGAACTGCGTTATTTGAACAGCATTAAATGCCCGTGTAGGTGCATTTTATCCAAAATTTGCTTTCATATCAACTTTATTCACTATACATTTTAAAAACCGCTTGTTCGCTCGTTACATCCTCGTGCTGCTCTCTTTATAACCGTTACCCGTCAAATGGGTGGCAGGCTAAGGCGACGACTGCGTTTGACAGAAGGGTAAAGCTCTCGACAGGGGGTTCTAGACATATTGAGCAACGCAATGAGTGGTTATTTGTGCATATCGTAGCGGTATATTGGGTGTATTGCCCTTGCTAGCGTATGACAGCACAGTAGCGGTTAAGAGCGTGTCTAGGCGGTGCTATCAGCCGTAATCTTAACAACCGTAGCTTGATACAGTGATACGGTCTTGATGACGCGATGGGCGATGAAGTCGGCATGACTAATCACATCAAATCCAAGGAATGCACTAAAGTGTTTGTGAGTATGCTAGAAAATACTCATAGATGCTTTAGGGTGAGTGTTCCTTGAAATCTGCTCAAGGCTCCAAAATCAGCATCGGAACTTACTTAGGCTAATTTAAATAGTATATAGCCCACTAGGCTATATACTATTAGACTTCAGAGAAAAATTTAGAATAGTTCTTATACAACAGTCATTTATTCAGTGAGTCGATATTGTCATAGTTGATTCATAAGCTTAGTGTGAATAGAACGAGATCTACGCTTTAGGTAAAGTCTCTTCCTAGCTCATAACTATTCTTTATCTTGGAACCTTGAATACTTTTATTTAATCAACATCCAAGGCGTTATCTTTGTTTTGAATAAGTATGAGATCATCTTGAGCTTTCTTGAGTTTATTTTGTAACACAGTCACTTGTTCTTGTTCTGATAGGTGACGGCTCGATAGCTCGCCATATTGCTTATTCAATATACTATGTTCAGCTTCAAGTTTAGCCTGTATTTGAGTCAGCTGCTCATAAAGTCCTGATAGCTTATCACGTTCAGCGGTGACCGCCTTTAGCTCTCCTTTGATCTCTGCGGTAGCAGTTTGTATCTCATTGCGTTCAGCTGTGACCGTCTTTAGCTCTGACTTAGTGGCTTTAAGTTCCGCCTTTAAACGTGCAATCTCTGCTTTATCGCTATCAGCTGTAGCTTTAAGCGTGGCTACCTCACCAAGACTACTAGTAAGCTCTACAGATTGCTTATCTAATGCGCTACGTGTCTCTACAAGCTGTGATTGTGCTGTTTCTGCTTTAGTTCGTTCAAGCTCTAATTGATGCTTAGTATCTGATAGCGTCTGTTTGGTAGCATCATGGTCAGCTGTGGCTTGCTGAGCGCTTTTAGTTGCTGCTTCCGCAGTAGTGGCCACTTCGTCCAGCTGCTGTAGTAGATCTGCTTGTTCACCCTCTAAGGTTTTAACTGCTTCTTGCGCTTCGTCCGTCTCTGCTTGTGCCTTAACCTTAACCACCTCTAGAGCTTCACGCTCCTTAGACAGCCTATCGTTCGCCATATCAATAGCTGTCTGCCACATATCAGCGCCAAGCGTGTGCAAGCGTTCAGTGATACCGCTAGGTAAATCCACTTGTTGTAGCTCTTGCTCTTCCTGCTGTTCTCGCTTCCAACTCTGCATCGCATCACTAATGGTAGTGAATGAGCCACCGCCTAGCGCCTTACGCACCTCTGCCAGTGTCGGCTTGATCCCTTGCTCCTGTAATCGGTCAGCTGCTGCATGAATATCTTGTGTGGTGAGTGCCATGATTTTGTATTCCTTGATAGTGTATTGTAGTATATTGTATATAGTATAATACACTATACAATATACTACAATGCAAGGTGTAAAAAAACCCCAAGTCGTCTTGAGGTTATAACTTGTTGGCTAAGACTTAATGATCAGTTAGGTATTCTTCTAGGGCATCATTGATCATGTCCTGATAGTTACCGCCTGTCTGCTTGGCTCTGTCCTTAAACTTAGCAAGAATGCTTGGGCTGATAACACTGGCTTCTGTAGTAAGCGTTTGTGGTTTGATACTGCCACGGATCGCGCCTGACCAGTCGGTGATTTCTGGAATGTCCGATAGATCAATGTCGTCATCGCTAAGCGTTGCTAAGTACTCTAAGTCCGCTTGCTGCTTAGCCGTTAATGGCGGCAACTTATCTATGTGATAACTAACCTTGTTCATATTGTCTCCTTTCAATCTTTGTGGCACGCCTGGCAGAGATAATGCGTATAACCTCAGGCCATAGATTTCAAACACTGCAAAAGCATTGGCCTTTGACTCTTAAGTAAGCCATATATCATAATTGGTAGTAAACATAGTAATTACTTACCTTGACTGACTTTTGGTAAGTAGCTCTCAAGCGCTTTGTTTGGCTTGTTAAAGCTTTCAGGCTCCCGCTGTATGATGTTAATCATTTCACGCTTAAAACTATCAGTACTCATTTTACCGTCATAGCTTAAACCTGGGTGATCGTTATAGTCGTTCATAAACTGCACATTATCAACAATTGATTTGATCTTATCTTCTGACAATTTACCGTCTTTACCAGCAATTTTATCTAATAACTTTTTGTGAAATTTGAGCTTTAAGCCTTTATAGCCCTTCCCTCTTGCTTTTTTTTGATACTCTACACTGACTTTATAATTCGTATTTTCATTTATATCGTTGATAGCTGTTTCAATAACATATCTTCGCAACTCACTAAATTGCTTATACTTATCTTTAACACACATTACGTGTTTAAACTCTTCTATCGTAAACTCTTTGCTGTACTGGTATTGATTAACCCACATTACCACCAATTCATACATTTTTATTGAATGAATACTCGATAACTCACCTATTTCTAATAGCTTGTATTTAGTGAAATTAGCTTTAAGTTGCGTCAAATATGGCAGTATTTTATTTGCGAATGATAATACGACTTCTCCGTTATCTGGATCATAAACAATACTACTAACAAGCCTTGTTTGAAGCGTTTTATTCTCGGGCAAGCTCATAACAATATCGACGTCATATAAACGTTTGCTTGCGTTCTCTATGTCACGATAAACATTCTGTTCGTTCTTAGACTTCTTACCAAAAAACAATGATTTAATATCATCAACTGTTACTTTATATTCTGTGTCTTGCGTGACATTTGGTGCATCAGGCCTACTGTCAATTTGACTGATACAAGCAAGCATGAGCTCTTTATCCGTCTTTTGCATTGTGTACGTTGCTAGGATTAAATCATTTGACTGAACAACTAAGTTATTTTCCATTTCAACTCTGCGCCCATAGTTACATTTAACAAGATCTTATCATAAAATAGAGTTATAAAAAGAGTGTTTTTTATTTATCTCTGTTTTCTGCTCATTTACTCTGTTTTCTGCTCATTTACTCTGTTTTCTGCTCATTTACTCTGTTTTCTGCTCATTTACTCTTTTTCTTTCTTGTAAGCTATTGATTTTAAAGGTGAAAAAAGGCTCTTAAACAGGAGTAAACAGGAGTAAACAGGATCAAATAAAAACCCTTAAAGAAACAGGTGATAAAATTTTTTGTGGATAAGTGAAAAATCATCACTTAAACCACGTAGCTTGCCTCAGCAATTTATCCTTCAGTAACGGTTTTTTTGAGGATTCAATTAAGGACTAAATCCTCGGCTAGGTGAATGCGCTTTATTGACTTGATGCTGGTAAGACTCTAAACCGCCCTGTAGTGCTTTGTGTTGGCCTTCAGACAGATCTTTGCCATATTGCTCAGTAAACGTCTCTAAAGTGGCTTTAAGAGCCTCTGAGTAGGTCTTACGCTGGGTTGTTGGTAGGGAGTTAACATCACGCAACGCAAGTTTGAATTGCTGACAGGTTTTATCCAAGGTATCTGCTAGATGTTCTCTAGCAACGTCTCTTGCCTCAACTGAATGACTATCATTATTGATGTAATGGTTTAACCCTTCTATGTAGCTAGACGATGACATGGTGTCCCGAGTCATTCTGCCAACCTCTCCTGCGCTACCGCCTAGCTTGTCGATGATGCTGGTATTAAATGCCGCTCGTTTTTGATCGATATTGTCTCTGAAATCTGTAAAATGCTTGGTAAGCGCTAGATACTGCTCACGTTCAGCGTTAGGATCACGCAACAGCTTAATAATGGCTTTGTTGTTTTCAACCAGCGTGTGATCAAAACGTTTGGCCACTTGGCGTAAGTGCGCGGTAAATTCCACCGCTTTATCGTGGTCCTCAATACCATGGCGCTGTGCAAACTCGCTAAGTAGTGCCACTTGACGCTGATCAAATTTATCAGGGGCGTCAGCCGCGGTTTCTCCTTGCGCCCAGTTGATGGCCATCGCCTCACGATGACGTTGTATTAAGCGCATGGCTAGGTGCAGCTTCATACGTTCAACATACTCAAAGATTCTCTCATCTTCAAAACGGTTTGCTCGAGTGTCTCGATCAATGCGTCCTTCTTGTCGATCAAGTCGAGCAGCTCTTGCTCGTCGTGCTGCGTCATCGAAGGGGTTGGGGGCTGGTCTTGCACTTCGCTCAGTTGCTTTGTTAATTTCAATATCTGACTTTCTGATAGCTTCAGTGATTCCCTCAATTGCTTGTTTTGTGTCGTCAATTCTTTGTGTGAGCTTATCATTTGCTTGTGCTGTGCCATTAATTCTTTGTTTTGTGTCATCACATCGCTTTGGTAGGTTTTCGCATCGTTTAGCTGCCCAAGCAATGCCTGATTTTGCGTCTTCAACGCATCGTTTTGTGTCGTCAACTCGAATTGCCGTTCTATTATTTTGTTCTGTGCAGTACGTAATGTGAGGTTCTGAGCTTCCAGAGAGTTGTTTTGCAAAATCAGCTCGTTGTTTTGTGTCTCCAATGCGTCCAGGTAGTCTTGCATTTTTCTCAGTTGCCCAAGCAAGTCCTTTTCTAAGTGCGCTAATTCGTCGCTCATTGTCTGCCTCCTGTTTGATATGGTTCTCAGCCACCAAGTTATTACGTGCTTTGATGGCGCGGTTGGTGTCTCCTTTTTCGGTCGTGATGCCTCGGCGCTCCATGGCCGTCGCCTCCACGCCCATTTTAATGGTGGGCTGCTGATCAAGCCCCTGATCCTTGTAACTGCGTGCATCCATCAGCGGTAAATGATATTCGGCCAACACCTTATTGGCGGTATCTACCCACATCTCCCGAATACGCTTAATCTCCTGCATCGATGACGGCAGATCATGCGCCTTACGTTTTTTATTGGACCACTCAAACGGGGTCTTAAGCTTTGGATCAAATGCCAAGGTTTTATTTGGTCCAACGGTAGGCGCTCGAGTAGTGACTAAAATATGCGCGTGAAAATTACGGGGATCAGGGTTTTCCTCACCCTCACGCAAATACTTAGAACTTGGTGGCACATTAGGATCAAATGGCAACTTCATCACCGGACGATGGATACACACATCCGCAATCACATCCATATCGTCGCAAAGCTTTTGGGCAAAGTTTATGGCCAGCTGATGCCGATCATACTCGTCTAACTCATACGGCAAATTAATCAGCCACTCACGCGCCACCCGACTGTCCGAACGTGTCTCTGCCGCTTCAGCGGTATTCCAAAGCGTCTCCCGATCCACACTCACACCCAGCGCCTTTAATGAAAATGGTAAAACGATATCGCTACTCATCACACCAGACTTTTTACTATAGTCATGGGTCTTGCCATATTTGGCATCATCAAGCACATCGCCAGCACGATAGGCTGCCGACGCCACCGCCGACTGTCCTGCTTTTCGAGAAATCGCCTTTGTTGCAATGTGTACCATTGTCATAAAAGTCACCTGCCATTTTTGCTTTTTGCACACCACCGCTTTTTGTGGTGTGCGGGGTTTGGGGTTTCCCCAACGAAGAAGGATTCAAAATTAAGATAGTAACGAAGTGGATAGATTAAATTTTGAGTCGTTACTTCGCCCTTAGTCAGGGAGACGCCACCATTAAATAATAAACTAAGCTATCTAAGGTTTCGGATGTGGTTGTGTTAAAGCTTACCACAAGTGATTGAATGATAGTGGGGTACTTGCTATGCTGAGTAAAATTTAATTGATAAGGATAAATCTGATGTCAGTATCTAATAATAAAGCGCCTGTGTCTATTTTTGATAGTCAAAACTCTAATGAGCTAAAAGAGCGTCAACGGTTAGAAGAGTTAAAACGCCAAGCTAAGGTTCAGCAAGTAAAGTTAGATAAGCGATTAAACAAGCAGAAGATTCTAATGGGGGCGTTTTTGGGTCAGGTATTGGCAACTGATGGTGAGAGTGAGCAGATGATTCGAGAGTATTTTGCGATTCATTTTCCAGATTTTTTAACGAGAAAATCGGATAAAGAATTGTTTAAAAGTATGATTGAAAGTTTGGGTGGCGATATGGGTTTGGATGAGGAAGAGAGCTCATTTGAGATTCAACAAAAAGAGAAGAGTCAAAAAGCTATTCATGAGGAAGGGGAAATGAAAGTTGATGCTACGGAACAGAGCCAACCAGAGAAATTTGTGAGCACGACCGATAGGAGTCCACTAGATTTTTCTTTGGGTGAGACAGATTATTCTGATCAGGGCAGTCACCAAAATTATCATCGTTAAAAGCGTGACAATAAATATGGTATCGGCTAATAAAAAATAGCCAGATGGTGACAACTGGCTATTAAGGCAATAAATATCAAGCTCTATCGGTCATAAGAGAGGCCTTTTTAATCTAAAACGATTATGCTGCTTGGTCAGTATGAGCTGTGACCAACTCTATAAAGGCGGTTTCAAGGGTGCTTAACGTATAATCATCAATCATAAGACCGTCATCTAGCTGTCGTTGCACCCAGACATAAATCGCTTCATCATTATAAAGGATAGAGTCAACACCAAGTAATGATGCCAGTTGTACGCCCTGCTGTATTTGTAAGCTGAATAACAGCTGAGAGGCTAAAGCTTTAGTCTGTTCACTAAACCATGTGCAGCTGTTGAGCCGCGATAAATTAGTGTTCATAGATATTCTCCTATAGATTATTGTATGTAAATAATGGATAAAATGACCTACTACAGGTCAAATTATACCTATATTTTAATCTATTGCAAGAGAAAATGACCTTCTAAAGGTCTTTTTATGCGTCTAAAGGTGATAATGTCTTATGAGCGAGGGTATTCACTCAGGCGTTTCACTGCTGTCCTCATTTATAATTTCATATAAATCACCAACATTGATTCTAAGATACGTGCATAAAGACTCGATGACATCTAGATCAACTCGGGTGGCTTCTTCATGATACATGCGAGTAATGGTGCCACGATTGATACCAGTATCTCTTGCGACATCGGCAATTTTAAGGCGTCTTTCGCCCATGATGGTCGATAAGTGACACTTCACCATAGTGGTTTCCTCATTAACGATTAGTAGTTTTTGATTGGTGAACGGATTATAACGAATATGAGCGGCTAAAGTATTCCTTTTAGTAGCTCAAATTGGTATCCAATAGCGCAATTTGCCTAGTAATAGGCAGTTTATTATGCTGTCTTTGATACAGGACGTCTATCATGATGGATATACGCTAGTTAGAAAAGGCGATGCTATTTTTACTATGAAGTATTGCTATTAATAGTGATGTGACGTACGTTTTTAGTTATACTTATATACTTATATACTTATATACTTATATACTTATATACTTATATATTCAATGCATGCTACAGGGATCTGTATTTATGAAGGTAATCGCGGTATTAAATCAAAAAGGTGGCAGCGGCAAGACTACCATCGCAACGCATCTGGCTCGTGGCTTACAGTTGAAAGGCCATAGTGTTTTGTTGGTGGATAGCGACCAGCAGGGCAGTGCGCGTGACTGGAGAGCGGTTGATGAAGACAATCCGGTACCAGTGATCGGGCTCGACAGACCAACACTTGATAAAGATTTAAAAAACGTCTCTGATAAAGATTACGTGGTGATCGATGGATCGCCGCAAGCTACTAGTCTGGCTATTTCTGCTATAAAAGCGGCTGATTTTATATTGATTCCGGTGCAGCCGAGCCCCTATGATATCTGGGCGACCAGCGATTTGGTTGATTTAGTACAGCAACGTATTGAGATGATGGATGGCCAACTAAAGGCGGCCTTTGTCGTATCACGCGCCATTCAAAATACCAATATTGGTAAAGAGGTGGCAACCGCGCTGCTTGATTATAATCTTCCGGTATTAGAGACCAGAGTAATGCAGCGAGTTGCTTATCCTAATAGTGCTGCCCTTGGTAAGACAGTATTTGATACCGAATCGCCTAATAGCAATGCGATACAAGAGATAACTGCATTAGTCAGTGAGATTCAAACATTTTTTGGTGAGGAGTAAGTCATGAGTTTATCAGCAGGTCGTCCTAGTAAGAACGTTAAGGATCAATTGGCTTTATCGGATGTGACGGACAGTCCCAAAAAGACGGTACGCGTGAATTTTAATCTAGATGAAGATAAACACATTGCGCTCAAGCGGTACGCGCTTGAAAGCCGAAAAACGGTGACTGAGTTGTTGACTGAAATGATTGAGGAAAAATTGGTTGAGCGATAGGTATAAAAAATTCGTTTTTCTATACCTATAAAAAGGATATGTATAAAAAACTCAAAAAATTACACATATCGTCGAACGCTGTGCACCTTACTAGTATCATCAGATGCTTGTTTTCTTAAGCCAGACGCAGAAGCAAGCTGTAAAGAAAATGCCCATGGCAAAACAAGCACTGTTTCCTATATCAGCACCATATAATAGAACCAAAAACGGTTAGCAGTGCTAAGGTATATTGCCCTTAATCAAAGCGTACTCAATAACGATTTAAGTTACACAAAACATAAGGGGCTTCTAGCCCCATCATTATTCCTATAGGATTTTTTATCATGACAAGTACCCAACAACGTGCGGAACTGCATCGACAAATTTGGCAAATTGCAAACGAGGTTCGTGGCTCAGTCGATGGGTGGGATTTTAAACAGTATGTGTTGGGGACTTTGTTCTACCGCTTTATCAGTGAGAACTTTGCCAATTATATTGAGGCAGGGGATGAGAGCGTTAATTATGCCGCTCTTCCTGATGAAGTGATTACTGCTGATATTAAAGACGATGCGATTAAGACTAAGGGTTATTTCATATACCCAAGTCAGCTGTTTGCTAACGTGGCAGCCAATGCGCATAGAAATGAAAACTTGAATACGGATTTGGCCGCTATCTTTAAAGAGATTGAAAGCTCGGCCAATGGCTACCCGTCTGAGCCTGATATTAAGGGTCTGTTTGCTGATTTTGATACCACCAGTAACCGATTAGGTAATACGGTCGCCGATAAAAACACTCGTTTAGCTGCGGTGCTAAAAGGGGTAGCTGGCCTTAAGCTGCATCAGTTTGAGGACAGTGAGATTGATCTATTTGGCGATGCTTATGAGTATCTGATCTCAAACTATGCGGCCAATGCGGGTAAATCAGGTGGGGAGTTCTTCACCCCTCAAAGCGTGTCTAAACTGATTGCTCAAATTGCGATGCACAAACAAGAGACAGTAAATAAAATCTACGATCCAGCTGCAGGTTCGGGCTCTTTGTTACTACAAGCTAAAAAGCACTTTGATAATCACATCATTGAAGAGGGGTTTTTTGGTCAAGAGATTAACCACACCACCTATAACCTTGCCCGTATGAATATGTTTTTACATAACGTGAACTACGACAAGTTTAATATCAAGCTGGGTAATACGCTGTTAGATCCGCATTTTGGGGAGGATAGACCCTTTGATGCGATTGTCTCTAACCCGCCGTATTCAGTGAAATGGATTGGTAGTGATGATCCAACCTTAATTAATGATGAGCGCTTTGCGCCAGCGGGAGTATTGGCTCCTAAATCAAAGGCGGACTTTGCTTTTGTGCTTCATGCATTAAATTACTTATCGAGTAAGGGCCGCGCCGCTATTGTTTGCTTTCCTGGTATCTTTTATCGCGGCGGTGCTGAACAAAAGATCCGTCAGTATTTGGTAGATAATAACTATGTAGAGACGGTGATCTCCTTAGCACCCAACTTATTCTTTGGAACCAGTATCTCGGTCAACATACTAGTTTTATCAAAGCACAAGACAGAGGGTAAGACGCAGTTTATTGATGCCAGTAAGCTGTTTAAGTCAGAGACCAATACCAATGTGTTAACCGATGCGCATATTGAGCAGATCATGACGTTGTTTGATACTAAAGAAGATACGGATTATTTGTCTGCAAGCGTTGATAACAGCGATATTGCTAAAAATGACTATAACTTATCGGTAAGTGCTTACGTAGAGGCAGAAGATACGCGTGAGGTTGTTGATATTAAAACTTTAAATAGCGAACTTGAAACGACAGTTGCTAAGATTGATAAGCTGCGTGCTGATATCGATAAAATCGTTGCGGAGATTGAGGCATGAGTCACTTAGGTTATATGGAGAAGCTACTTGATGGGGTTGAGGTTGAGTGGGAAGCTTTGGGTGATATTGGCAAGGTAAGTATGTGTAAAAGAGTTTTAAAACATCAAACTTCCAGTAAGGGAGATGTTCCATTTTATAAGATAGGAACTTTTGGAAAAGAGCCTGATGCTTATATTACTAGAGAGCTATTTGAGGAGTACAAGACTAAATACAGTTACCCCCAAGCTGGTGAGGTTTTAATTTCTGCAAGCGGCACAATTGGACGAACAGTAATATTTGATGGACAGGATTCATATTTCCAAGATAGTAATATTGTTTGGATAGAAAATAATGAGAGTGAAATTTTAAATAAATACCTGTACTACTTTTATCAAATAGTGAACTGGAATGTTGCTGAAGGTGGAACTATAAAGCGTCTTTATAACGATAACTTACGTAAAATAAAAGTTCCTATTCCTCCCCTCAACGTCCAAGCCGAAATCGTCCGAATTTTAGACACATTTACAGAAATTACAGCAGAACTTACAGCAGAACTTACAGCACGTCAGCAGCAGTATGCGTACTACCGTGACCTGCTGTTAAGCTTCCCCAAGCCTGAGGTGGTAGCTCATGACTGACCAAATAAAAACCATTGCTGAGTCGAATAATTTTATCGTTTTAAATAAATATACCAAGTGCGATCAGCCTGATGGGGGGTATCAGACTGAAGACGATCTAGAGCGTGAACTACTCAAAGACTTACAAAACCAGGGATATGAGTTTGTCCCTGGTTTAAATTCGCCTGAAACGATGCTTGCTAACGTACGTGTACAGTTGCAGATCTTAAATGAGGTACAGTTTACAGATGCTGAGTGGCAGCGCTTTGTGATGGAGTATCTTGATAATCCTAGTGATAACATCACGGACAAAGCTCGAAAGATTCATGATGACCACATCTATGACTTCATCTTTGATGATGGGCACCTGCAGAACATTGCCCTGCTGGACAAAAAAAATATCCCACGTAACAAAGTACAGGTCATTAAGCAGTTCGCTCAAAAGGGCACACAAGCCAATCGCTATGATGTGACTGTTTTGGTCAATGGCTTGCCCTTGGTGCAAATTGAGCTTAAAAAACGTGGTATCGCCATTCGCGAAGCATTTAACCAGGTGCATCGTTATAGCAAAGAGAGCTTTAACTCCGATAACTCCTTATATAAATACCTACAGCTGTTTGTGATCTCAAACGGCACCGATACCCGTTACTTTGCCAATACCACCAAGCGCAATAAAAACAGCTTTGATTTCACCATGAATTGGGCGAGATCAGACAATACCTTAATCAAAGATTTAAAAGACTTTACCGCGACCTTCTTTCAAAAAAACGCCCTATTAAACGTGCTGATGCATTACACCGTCTTTGATGTGAGTAATACCTCATTGGTGATGCGTCCGTATCAGATTGCTGCTACTGAGCGCATTCTATGGAAGATAAACAGTGCTTATCAAGCCAAGAAGTGGAGCACTCTTGAGAGTGGCGGCTATATTTGGCATACCACAGGCTCAGGTAAGACCTTAACCAGTTTTAAAGCTGCCCGATTAGCAACATCGCTGCCTTTTGTTGATAAGGTGTTTTTTGTGGTTGATCGTAAAGATCTTGATTATCAAACCATGAAAGAGTACCAGCGCTTCTCCCCTGATAGCGTTAACGGCTCTGACAGTACCGCAGGACTCAAGCGTAACCTTGAAAAAGACGATAATAAAATTGTTGTCACTACCATTCAAAAGCTAAACAACCTAATCAAAGGTGAGGCTGATTTACCCATTTATCATAAACAAGTGGTGTTTATCTTTGATGAGGCACACCGTAGCCAGTTTGGTGAAGCACAAAAGAACTTAAAGAAGAAGTTTAAAAAATACTACCAGTTTGGTTTTACAGGCACTCCTATCTTCCCAGAAAACGCTTTGGGTGCAGAGACAACTGCCAGTGTGTTTGGCCATGAGCTGCATTCATACGTTATCACTGATGCCATTCGTGATGAGAAGGTCTTGAAGTTTAAGGTGGACTACAATGACGTACGCCCGCAGTTTCAAGCCATTGAAAGCGAGCAAGATGAGAAGAAACTCACAGCTGCTGAAAACAAGCAGCTGTTATTACACCCTGATCGTATTGAAGAGATCTCAAAGTACGTCTTAAACAGCTTTAAGCAAAAAACCCATCGCTTAAAGGGAAACGGTAAAGGCTTTAATGCCATGTTTGCCGTCAGTAGTGTGGACGCAGCAAAGGCTTACTATGAGACCTTGAATCAGCTGCAAAAGGACAGCGAGAGGCCTTTAAAGATTGCCACTATCTTTTCTTATGCTGCCAATGAAGAACAAGATGCAATCGGTGATATTGCCGACGAAGGCTTTGAGCCTACCGCCATGAATAGCAGTGCCAAAGAGTTTTTAAGCCGTGCTATTAATGATTACAACGAGATGTTTAAGACCAATTACGGCGTAGACAGTAAGTCTTTTCAAAACTACTACCGTGATCTTGCAGGACGCGTTATTAAGCAGGATGTGGATTTGCTGATTGTTGTCGGTATGTTCCTCACAGGTTTTGATGCGCCGACCTTAAACACGCTCTATGTTGACAAAAACCTTCGCTATCACGGTTTGATGCAAGCGTTCTCACGTACTAACCGCATTTATGATGCTACTAAGACCTTTGGCAATATCGTGACGTTTCGTGACTTAGAGCAAGCGACCATTGATGCCATCACCTTGTTTGGTGATAGAAATACTAAGAACGTGGTGTTAGAAAAAAGCTATAGGGAGTATCTAGAAGGCTTTACTGATATTGCGACAGGAAAAGCACGACGAGGCTATTTGGAGGTGATTAAGGAGCTACAGCAACGCTTCCCTAACCCTGATGAGATCGTCAAAGAGGCAGACAAAAAGGACTTTGCTAAGTTATTTGGCGAGTACTTACGCGTCGAGAACATCTTACAAAACTATGATGAGTTCACAAGCCTAAAAGCGCTTCAAAGCATAGATATTACTGATGATGAGGCAGTTGAGACATTCAAAGCTGAGCATTATTTGACGGATGAAGATCTTGCTGCCATGCAAAGCATCGATGTACCTGCTGAACGCACCGTCCAAGACTATCGATCAACGTATAACGACATACGTGATTGGCTGCGCCGTGAAAAAGCAGCCAAGGATCAAAGCGAGTCTTCGCTTGACTGGGATGAAGTAGTTTTTGAGGTGGATCTTCTTAAGTCGCAAGAGATTAACCTTGATTACATTCTTGAGCTGATTTTTGAGCATAACAAGAATACCAAGGATAAGTCCGCCTTAGTCGAGGAAGTACGTCG